>JAOUJX010000365.1 GCA_029882955.1 Gammaproteobacteria bacterium | reverse complement strand
GAGTTCGGAAAGGCGCTTCTGGCACCAGTCGAGGTGTTCGTTCTCTTCCTCTGCCGCAGTTTCCATGGCGGCAACGACTTTGGGATCACGTGCAGTGAGGGCCTGACCACGATATAAACCCTGGGCAGCGACTTCGCCAGCATTGTTGACTCGCATCAGACCGGCAATATCTTTTTGTTGCTGCTCCGAGAGTTCGCCTGATTTTTTGGATTTAGCTGGGTATGGCCGTTCGTGCCGGGGCGGTTTTACGTGGCAGGTGCTGAGGCCGTGTTGAAGTTCTTCCAGCAGTCGGTCGATGATGGTTGTTTTCTGTCTCATTTCGGTTCCGGTTAAATAAAATAATAAACAGGCTTGATTATCTTATTAGAATATAAGATAATACTTATATGCTGAATTACGGCGCCCCCCGCCGCTCAGCATTACTCCTCCATCATCTTTAGATGGTTTAAGCGTGGTGCCTTACGGCGCCACGCCTTTTTTTATCAATTTCCCTTCTGGTTTACAAGCAAGATCGAAGTATTTCGCGGCTTTAAAAACTATCGTTAAATATTGTCTGGAATAAGGCCTTATTTGGCTTGTCAAGGCTGAATTTATCCGTTAGTATTCGCGCCCTTTGTTAGAGAAGTCCATTCTCTAGAAACAGCTCTACGGAAACAAGTATGAAAACCTATAGCGCCAAACCAGAAACTGTTAAACGTGAGTGGTTTGTTATCGATGCCACAGACAAGGTGCTCGGTCGTCTATCGACTGAAATAGCTCGACGTCTGCGTGGAAAGCATAAGCCCGAGTACACGCCTCATGTAGATACCGGGGATTATATTGTCGTGGTCAATGCTGAGAAAATCCGTGTGACTGGTAACAAGGAAAACGACAAGATGTATCATCATCATACAGGCTATATTGGTAGTCTGAAGTCGACCAATCTGGCTAAATTGCGCGAAGAGCACCCGGAAAGAATTATTCAGCACTCCGTGAAAGGAATGTTACCTAAAAATGCCCTGGGCAGAGCCATGTTTAAAAAGCTTAAGGTTTATGCAGGTGATGCACATAACCACAGTGCTCAACAACCTCAGCCCCTCGAAATTTAAGAGAACGAATCATGTCAGCAGAACAATATTATGGTACTGGTCGTCGTAAGAGCTCATCAGCCAGAGTTTATTTAAAAGCCGGTGGCGGAGCGATTACGGTTAACAATCGCAGTATTGAGGAATATTTCGGTCGTGAGACGTCTCGCATGGTGGTTCGTCAGCCGTTAGAGACAGTCGAGATGCTTGAAAAATTCGATGTTAATGTGAATGTTAGCGGCGGTGGGCCAAGCGGTCAGGCTGGCGCGATTCGCCTGGGTATCACCCGTGCGTTACTGCAATACGACGAATCTTATCGTCCAGCATTGCGTAAAGAAGGATTTGTCACCCGCGATGCGCGTGAAGTGGAACGTAAGAAAATCGGTCTGCGCAAAGCCCGTCGTGGCGTTCAGTTCTCCAAGCGTTAATCGCAGAACTGAATTTAGAGTTAAAAAAGCCCGCTTCGTGCGGGCTTTTTTTATATGTATTTTCAGGCGGTAATCGTTCTCACCCCGTTGTCGCCACCGAGGATTAGCACGTCAGCTGGTCTATGAGCAAATAAGCCAACGGTTACCACGCCAGCGATCTGGTTGATTTGTGTTTCCATTGCCAGGGCGTTATGGATTTTCAGATTCAGTACGTCGAGAATATGATTGCCGTTATCGGTGATAAAGCCCTCTCGCCACTTTACAATACCCCCCATCTTTTCTAATTCGCCTGCAACCAGGTTACGCGCCATGGGGATGACTTCGACGGGTAAAGGGAAATCGCCCAGGGTTTCTACCAGTTTGCTGTCATCGGCAATGCAAATGAACTGGTCGCTCGCTGCGGCAACTATTTTTTCGCGTGTCAAAGCGCCACCACCGCCCTTGATTAAATGGAGTGCGTGATTGGATTCGTCGGCGCCATCGACATATATTGACATGCGTCCAACCGTGTTTAAGTCTTCGACTTGAATACCGTGTTTTTGCATACGTTCGGTTGAGGCTTCGGAACTCGATACGGCGGCTTTTATTTTGTCTCCCATATTCTCTGCCAGTAGATCGATAAAGTGGTTGACGGTCGATCCGGTGCCGACACCAACGATTGAATCGGCGGTTACGTATTCGAGGGCGGCTTCAGCCGCGAGCTTCTTTTTCTCTTCGGGGGTCATGGGTCATTTGTTCCTGTAAAGGCTAATAACTCATGTTAGCGATTGCGTGGATAAATGTCATTGCTTAGTCATAGTGCAATGCTGATAATGCGCCTTTAAGCCTGATTATATGCATTTATGAAGCCTCAGAAATTTTTAGAGAAAGTATTAACCGCCAGAGTTTACGATGTCGCGAAAGAGTCTCCGCTGGATTATCTGAACCGAATATCGGCGCGTTACGACAATCAGATATGGTTGAAGCGCGAAGACCTGCAACCGGTATTCTCTTTTAAATTGAGAGGTGCCTTTAACAAAATCTATCAGGTATTGAAAACCCAGCCGGATTTGAGTGGTGTTATCACAGCCTCTGCTGGTAATCACGCCCAGGGCGTTGCCCTGTCGGCAAAAAAGCTGGGGCTTAAAGCGATCATCGTAATGCCTACCACAACACCCGACATCAAGGTATCGGCGGTTAAATCCTATGGTGCCAAAGCAGTTCTGTATGGCGAAAACTTTGATGCGGCTAAAGAGCACGCACTGGAGATGGCTGAACAGGGCGGTTTGGCGTTTATCCACCCCTTTGATGATTTCGATGTCATGGCGGGGCAGGGCACGATTGCGCACGAAATTATTCGGCAGCACCCCGATCAGATAGACGCCATATTCGTACCAGTCGGTGGCGGAGGGCTGGCGGCTGGAATTGCCGGGTTTATCAAGGCGGTCAAGCCAGAAGTTAAAATCATCGCCGTTGAGCCCAATGACGCCGCCTGCTTTGCCGAGGCCATGAAAGCGAAGCGTCGTGTTACATTAAAAGATGTCGGTATTTTTGCCGACGGCGTTGCCGTCAAACAGGTCGGAAAACATACCTTTGCGATGCTCAAGGACCTGGTCGATGACGTGATTACGGTGAGCACTGATCAGATATGTGCGGCGATTAAAGACACATTTGAGGATACGCGAGCTATTTGTGAACCTGCTGGTGCGGTATCGCTGGCAGGACTGAAAAAGTATGTTGAGAACAGGGGGATTAAAAATCAGACTCTGATCGCGATTAATAGTGGCGCCAACATGAATTTTGACCGGTTACGTCATGTTTCTGAGCGTTCTGAGCTAGGCGAGGAGCGTGAGGCGTTGCTGGCCGTGCAAATACCCGAGTGTCCCGGCAGTTTTAAACAGTTTTGCCAGATTATCGGTAAACGACAAATTACCGAATTTAATTACCGTTATGCCAATGACGCCCTGGCTCAGGTTTTTGCCGGTATTCAGCTCACAGACGGTGTCGATGAAAAAAATAGATTGATCCAGTCGCTAGAGGACAAAAACTATAGCGTGGTCGATATGACCGACAACGAAGTGGCTAAATTACATACCCGATATATGGTGGGTGGACACCCGGGTACTGGCGTGACCAACGAGCTACTTTATCGTTTCCAGTTCCCTGAAAAACCCGGCGCCTTATTAAATTTTTTAATGAAGGTGGGGCGCCGCTGGAATATCAGCCTGTTTCATTATCGGAACCATGGCTCAAATTTCGGGCGAATATTGATGGGTTTCCAGGTCGATAAAAAGGAGCACAAAGCTTTTCAGGACTTTCTCGCCGAACTGGATATACCGCATTGGGATGAGACTGAAAACTCAGCCTATCGAATATTTTTGAAATGAGTTTTCGCTAAACGTAATGTTTTTCTGAGCCGGGTAATCCAGGCTTGGGATTATTGGCAATAATGCCTGGGAAAAGGGAGATACCAACCACGGTGCCGTCGCAAATCTATCAACCTTGAACCATTGGTTCAGGTGGGGTTATTGGTAACCCATCAGGCTTCCCGACTAATCAGGCATGCGCACCAGTGT
>JAOUJX010000048.1 GCA_029882955.1 Gammaproteobacteria bacterium | reverse complement strand
CACCACCGGTTGGCATCAGTACCAGAGCATCTCCACCGTTTATAAGTGTTTGTACAATCTCTGACTGACGGAAGCGAAACTTGTCGTAGCCATAATGGGAGCGGAGTATGTTTAGCGCCGGGTTGGCTGCCTCGGTAGTCATCTGGCTATCGGGTCGTTGAGGGTCTCGGTCACAATTTTTCCAAGTTTTTCCATACCGGCCTGATTAACGTCATTCCATGGCGAGCCGCAGTTGATGCGTAGATAATTTTTAAAACGACGGGTTGCGGAAAACAAAATACCCGGTGTAACGCCAATATCCTGTTGTAAAGCACGATTGAATACCTCAATGCCGTTACAGCCTCTCGGCATTTCTACCCAGAGTACATTACCGCCCTGGGGTCTGGAGATACAGGTGCCCTCCGGGAAGCTCTTCGATATCAGATATCGACCTTTTTCAACCTGATCCCGCATGTCCTTTCGCAAACGCACCAGGTGGCGATCGTATTGACCACTGCTTAAAAATTCGGCCATGGCGAGTTGGTTAATCGACGAAGTGGCGGAGAAAGTCGCTTGTTTAAGCTCCCTTATTTTAGTTTTATAGCGTCCGGCCAGTACCCAGCCGATACGATATCCGGGTGCCAGCGATTTCGAAAAAGAAGAACAACTCAGCACCAGGTTATTCAGGTCATAAGATTTGGCTGGCCGTGGCGCCTTGTCACCAAAATAAATGCTGCCGTAGACATCGTCCTCGATCATAGGAATATCACGCTCTGAGAGCATATTCACCAGTTCGCGTTTGTTTTCCTCCGGCATCAGGCAGCCTATCGGGTTACTGATGTTTGGCGATGCCAGCACGGCCTTGATGTCCATGGTGTCGAAGGCTTCTTCGAGCGCTTCTAAATTCATACCGGTTTCCGGGTCGGTATCGATCTCTAGCGCGAGCATGCCCATTTTTTCAATCAGTCTGAGAACAGCAAAATAAGTCGGAGATTCAACCGCAATGATATCGCCACGTTTAGCGACCGTCTGTAGTGATAACGACAGGGCCTCGGTCGCTCCTGAGGTAATGATGATATCGTCCGGAGAAACCCGCGTGCTGGTATGTCGATACTGCTGTGCAATTTGTTCGCGTAGTTTTCTGTCTCCGGGTGGAAAGATAAAATCCATGCATCTTTTCGGATGACGGCTTATAATGCTGCGCGTCGCTCGTGTCAGGGATTTTACCGGCAGGTACTCCATCGAAGGTGCAGAAACGCCAAAAGGTATTATTCTCGGGTTATCGGCATTTCGGAATATTTCTTCGAATAATTCGCCAAACCGTACCTTGCGAGGCTGTGAAGAAGTAGCCACCGATTTAGGAATGTCGTTGATCTGACCGACCTGATTATCGACAAAAAAACCGGATTGGGGTTTGGCTTTGAGTATCCCCTGATCTTCGAGATTCAGGTAAGATTGCGAAACTGTTGCAATACTGACGCCAAGCTGTTTGCTCAGATTCCGTAACGAGGGCGCTTTATCCCCGGGTTTGAGTTCGCCTTTTTCGATCAAATCGTTGATATAACGCGTAACCTGGTCGTATTTGAAGGACTCAGTGTGAGCTGGCGCAGAAACTGTCATGGTTTTCGATAACTGTATTGTATGAAAATGAGAATAATTGTAACTGTTTTGTAACAGTTTTTCGTTTATTATAACACTATAGCTGCTACGGCAGTTGTGTTAAAAGTTAAAACCCCCTCCTCCTCCTCAAGGTTTTGACTCATTACCCGCTAGATCGAAAGGTTTAGCGGGTTTTTTTTGTCTGCGATTCAGGCTGGTTCAGTCCATCGCTCGGATATGATCTAATGGCAAATGGTGATTTTCGTTTATTGATTCAGGAGTAAAAATAATGGCATACGTACTGGCAGTGACCTGGGTCGCTAAAAAAGGTCACGAAGCAGAGGTAAAGGAATTTCTGCAAATTCTCGGCGAAGCGTCACGACAGGAACCTGGCGTCATCACTTATACCACGCATGTCGACCCAGACAATCCACGCGAGTTTTTTATATATGAAAAATACCATGACGTTAACGGGCTAGAGGCGCATCAGGAGACAGCGCATTTCAAGGAGTATGTGCTCGAAAAGGCGATACCGTTGCTGGAGTCGCGAGTTCGACGGACTTATGCCGATTTTTAGAGTCAGCTTGTAGATTGGAAGAGTTTTCTGGCTGCTGGGTCTGAGAAATATGCACCTACCCTTTTCTACACAAACCCAGGCTAAACTGGCTACTCTCTATGCTGGCCTGATCTTCGGCATCTACTGGATTCCGCTGCGCGAGCTGGAGGTTGCCGGCCTTAGTGAAATGCTACCGGCTATGGTGTTCAACGCTATTCCAATGATTTTGATGCTGCCGGTTATTGTATGGCGCTGGCCCAAAATACGTCGGGCGCCGCTGCAATTTCATATCACCGGTGTTGTTGTTGGATTGGCATTAGTGACTTATACCAATGCGTTTTTATATACCAACGTGGTACGGGTACTGATTCTATTTTACCTGACTCCGGTGTGGGGTTTTTTGCTGGCGCGAGTATTTATCGGCGATCGGATTACGCCAATTCGTCTGACATCAATCGCACTCGGCGTGGGTGGCATGTTAGTGATCTTTGGATTTGAGCAGGGTTTTCCATTGCCCAACAACAGCGGTGACTGGTTGGCACTGACAGGTGGCATATTCTGGGCGATTGCCAGCCTGATGATGCTCGTGGGTAAGGAAAGCCCGGTCGATTACGCCATGTGGTTTTTCCTCTGGAATGGAATCGCAGCCATTGCGGTGACGCTGTTATTTTTCGACCAGACCGGGGCGGTCATGCCCGATATTGATGTGTTTGTTAGTGTCCTGCCGTGGATGTTACCCATAGCCCTGATTCTGATAATTCCAACCGGATTTGCGGTCATTTACGGCCCCACGCAACTCAATCCGGGTGTCGCTGGTATTCTTTTCATGGTCGAAATCGGAGTGGGGACAGTAACGGCTACAATTTTGACAGATGAACCGTTTGGCGCGCGTGAACTGGCGGGCGTGCTGATGATTACCTTTGCTGCGTTGATTGAGCCGGTGCGAGATTTGCTTCTGAATCGATGATCCGGCTCATCGTACGACTAGAGAGTCTTCGAAATTCTCAGTGTACCTGTTCGTTCGCTATCTCTTCTTTTCGGCGGTCTGACATAATCTGCTTCCTCGGGTTTGCATTAATGATCGCGTAACTACCAGGCCGAGGCCAGGCCTAAAGCCTTCTTTGGCAAGCAAATTCCCGTGTAAACGAGACGCGTTATAATTTTAGGCTCTCGATCTAATGTGGGTCTGAATACGAGAGGTCGAAAGAATTGAGCTGGCCAGATAATTTATTTTTGCGATATAGCCCAATTTCAAGGATAATTCCCACGATTTTTTCTGGCCTGTCTATAGTAAGGCTAATCAATATTTCTGGAGATATTTCGTGAGTTCAGCGCAAGACGACACATTTTCGCCACGCAATCTGGCTATTTTAGGTGGATTACTATTTTTCGCTTTGTTCCTCGGCGAGGCGGTTTTTCCACGTCAGGGCGGTATATTTAGCAGTTCCACGGATGCCAGTATGAATGTTGGAACAATGGAAGACATTGCTGCTCGCATAAAGCCGGTGGTGACTTTAGATGATATTCTCGCTAATGCCGATAGCAGCGCAGCCGGGGCGGGTGAAAAATCGCCGAAGCAGCTATACGAAGGTGCCTGTCTGGCTTGTCATGCTTCTGGTGTGGCTGGGGCACCGAAAGTTGGCGACAGCGCTGCCTGGGAGTCGCGTTTGGCGAACGGTATCGACGGTATAACCACTTCGGCGATTAATGGTAAGGGAGCAATGCCACCGAATGGCGGTTCGGCTTACAGCCCGGATCAAATCCGCGCCGTGGTTGAGTATATGTTAGTCGAGTCCGGCCTGTAACAGCCTGGTTTTTGTCTTATTTAGAAGCGGAGCTTGCTCCGCTTTTTTATTGCCAGCGCCTCTCCTGTTTTCGGTAGGTGATCGCTTCGGCTATATGACTCTGGCTAATGTTTTCGAGATCGGCCATATCGGCTATGGTGCGCGCGAGTTTTAGTAGTTTGTGATAAGACCTCGCGGTGAGTTTGAGTTTGTCGATAGATTTCATCAGTAACTGCTCACCGGCGTCGTCCAGGCGACAATATTTTTCTATCTGTTTATTGTTGAGCTGGCCATTAAGGCACCCCTGCCGGGATAGCTGTTGTGCGCGCGCATGAGCTACTCGCTCGCGGACTTCTGAGCTGGATTCGCGCCTGTTCCGGTCTCGTCCCAGTAACTCTTCTTTCTCCAGCCTGGGTAATTCAATTTGAATATCGATGCGATCCATTAACGGGGCCGACAGTTTATTTCGGTAGCGGTTGAGCTGTTCCGGGCTGCAATGGCAGCTGAGTATCGAATCGCAGCCGCTGGGGCAGGGGTTCATTGCTGCAACCAATTGAAACTCGGCGGGGAATTCGGCCTGCCGTGAGGCACGCGAGATGTGTATTCTTCCGGTTTCGAGTGGCTCCCGGAGTACTTCAATGGACTTGCGATCGAACTCGGTCAGTTCGTCTAAAAATAAAACGCCGTGATGCGCGAGCGAAATTTCGCCGGGTTTCGGATTGCTGCCGCCGCCAACCAGAGCAACCCCGGAGACCGTGTGGTGTGGTGACTGGAAGGGACGCTGCAACCAGTTTTCGGCAGTGACCGGTTTATGGCAGATCGAGCGGATACTGGCACTGCTCATGGCTTCGGACTCGGTCATCAGTGGTAAAATCGTGTTCAGTCGCTGCGCTAGCATGCTTTTACCGGTGCCTGGAGGCCCCATCATAATCAGATGATGCGAGCCGGCGGCGGCGATTTCGAGAGCGCGTCTGGCCTGGTGCTGTCCATAGACATCCTCCAGGTCGAGTTCAAAGACAGGGTTTACCGGCATGTCGATATTGTTAAGACCGGGCAGTGGCGTGCCGCCATTCAGGCTGGAGCAGACTTCTACCAGCGATTGAGCGGTGTAAATCGGTAAGTCTTTCACCAGCCTCGCCTCAAGGTGATTTTCGAGCGGAATGATGACCTGTTTCTGTGCTTGCTTACTGGCGATTAGTGCGGGTAGCAGGCCGTCGACGGCGCGACATTCGCCGCTGAGTGCCAGCTCTCCGTAGCAGTCGAACCGATCCAGAGTAGCGGGATTTATCTGTTCTGAAGCGGCCAGGATGCCGAGCGCGATTGCAAGATCGTAACGACCGCCTTCCTTGGGTAAATCAGCGGGTGCCAGGTTCACGGTGATTCGACGTGATGGAAATTCAAAACCCGAATTGATGATCGCCGAGCGCACCCGGTCGCGGGCTTCGCGTACTGCGGCTTCCGGCAGGCCGACGATGGTAAAGGCGGGTAAACCGTTTGAGATATGTACTTCGACGCTAACTTCGGGGGCTTGAATGCCTTCCTGCGCTCGAGTGGTGAGCTGGGTAAGTGACATGGATTCCTTTCCGTTGAGATTTTAGCTACTAGTCGAGCTTCTGTTCCATTTCATCCAGCCGGGATTCGAGTGCTTCTAGCTTCGCTCGAGTTCTCTGTAAGACTCTGGCCTGAATATCGAACTCCTCACGACTGACCAATTCGAGTTCACTTAATTGCTGTTGCAGTAGTGTTTTTAACTGTGCGTCGAAGTCTGATTTCACCTGCTGTAACTGTGGTGGTAGCAATTGATTGATGCGCTCAGAGAGTCGATTGATAGTCTGATTGTCCAGCATTGTTGCGCCCTATATTGGTGCGTAGAATCTATAAAAAGCACCGATGCGGTGCAAATATGGTCGAATTAGCCCCTATATTAACCTCAAATTGCGTCTATTCCCAGCTTTCTGCTTAAGTACTGCTCATGGTGATTGGGCGGATCGGCGAATCTCTCGCGATTGATCCCCAGTCGTTTAAATTTTTTTAGCAACTTAGTAGGAGTAAATGATGAAAATGGTGACCGCCATTATTAAGCCTTTCAAGCTTGATGATGTCCGCGAGGCTCTCTCGGAAATCGGGGTGCAGGGTCTGACGGTATCAGAGGTAAAAGGGTTTGGTCGGCAGAAAGGCCATACCGAACTTTATCGGGGTGCAGAGTACACAGTAGATTTTCTGCCGAAAACCAAACTCGAGCTGGCGATTGATGATGATCTACTCGACGTCACTATTGAGGCAATTACCGCGACTGCCAATACCGGGAAAATCGGTGATGGAAAAATTTTTGTAACTAATATCGAACAGGCTGTCCGTATTCGCACGGGTGATTCTGGATCTCAGGCGCTTTAGGGGGCGAATCATGGATAATGAAATTCTAAATAATCAAATCTTTCATTTGCAGTATGCACTGGATACTTTTTATTTTCTGGTATGTGGCGCGCTGGTGATGTGGATGGCGGCTGGGTTCGCGATGCTCGAAGCAGGCCTGGTACGTTCGAAAAATACGACCGAAATTCTTACCAAGAATTTCATGCTCTACGCCGTTGCCAGTATTATGTATATGGTGGTTGGCTATGACGTGATGTACGGTGGCGGCGCCTTCCTCTCTGGTATCAGTGGCGGAGAAACTTTAGTAGCCGATGCGTTGGCGGCCTCGGCAGAAAATGGTTTCGAGGGTGGCTCGGTTTATTCTGGTGCATCTGACTTCTTCTTCCAGGTGGTATTCGTCGGTGCTGCGATGTCGATTGTTTCCGGTGCGGTAGCAGAGCGCATGAAACTCTGGGCGTTTGCATTATTTGCAGTCATTATGACCGGTTTTATCTATCCAATGGAAGGTTACTGGACCTGGGGTGGTGGAAGTGTATTCGGTTTATACAGCCTCGGTGATGACTTCGGCTTCTCTGACTTTGCTGGTTCTGGAATCGTACATATGGCCGGTGCTGCGGCAGCTTTAGCAGGGGTTTTACTGCTGGGAGCTCGTAAAGGCAAGTATGGCAGGGAAGGTCAGATCAATGCTATTCCGGGCGCCAACCTGCCACTTGCCACGCTGGGAACATTTATCCTGTGGATGGGCTGGTTCGGCTTCAATGGTGGTTCGGTATTGAAGCTGGGCGATATTGCCAGTGCTAACTCTGTAGCGATGGTATTCGTCAATACCAATGCGGCAGCAGCTGGCGGCGTAGTGGTTGCCCTTCTAATAGCTCGTTTGATGTTTGGTAAGGCTGACCTGACCATGGCGCTGAACGGTGCGCTCGCAGGGCTGGTTGCAATTACTGCAGAGCCTTCTACACCAACTGTATTGGCTGCGACTCTGATCGGGGCCGTTGGTGGTGGTATCGTCGTCTTTTCAATTCTTGGATTGGATAAGCTAAAAATTGACGACCCGGTTGGTGCTATCTCTGTACACGGTGTAGTTGGCTTCTGGGGTTTAATGGCCGTGCCTTTGACCAATGACGGAACAAGCTTTGTCGGTCAGTTGATTGGTGCTGCGACTATATTTGTCTGGGTATTCGGGGTGAGTCTGGCGGTGTGGTTTGCGATTAAGTTGACTATGGGTATACGTGTTAGTGAGGAGGAGGAATACGAAGGCGTGGATATCGCCGAATGTGGTATGGAAGCCTATCCGGAATTTACTGGTAAATAAAATTCCGTTTTATCTAATCTTCGGGCGTCATTTATGGCGCCCTTTTTTTTCATTTTTTGCTATTATCTTCGACCACTTCAGCCACGCATAAATCTCCACATGTTCTGTCACATCTACCGCAGTAATCGTAAATTCGACACTTATCTTTATCTGTCCGCTAAGGATGACTTTTCTGAAATCCCCGAGGATTTGTTAAAGGTTTTCGGTGAGCCTGAATTCAGCTTCAGTTTTAACCTGACTAACGACCGTAAGTTAGCCAAAGAAGATACGACCGAGGTGTTGAAAAATCTTGAAGAGCAGGGATACCACCTGCAATTACAGAATGATGTTCTGGTCGAGCAGTTGCTGGCTTTGAAGGGAGTTAATTAGAGGGTAAGCCCCCCGGGTACCCACCAGGGGGGGGGAACCTCTGCGGTCCGGTAAGTAAGATTAAAATCGATCCCGCAAGGCATAATAAGTCATGCCTAACACCAGCCCGGGGTAGCGCAGCCAGGCACCGCCCGGAAATGGCCTGGTTGGGATTTTACCAAACAAATCCAGTTTTTCGCTTTCACCGGCGACTGCCTCGGCCATTACTTTGCCACCGAGGGTTGCCATGGCGACACCATGCCCCGAATAACCCTGGGCGAAATAAATACTGCTGTTATCGAGCCGGCCGAAGTGCGGCATGCGATTAAGGGTGACTGCGAGCGTGCCGCCCCAGGCGTAGTCGATTTGCTTATCTGCCAGTTGCGGATAAATTTCGAGCATTGGTTTACGCACGAAGTTTTTTATATCGGCTGGAAAATTACGGCTATAGTTTTCACCGCCACCGAATAGCAGGCGTTTGTCGGCTGAGAGGCGGTAGTAATTAATGACGAAGCGTGAGTCGGCGATAGCGACGTCTCTCGGATTGATCGAATTAGCGGTGGTTTCATCGAGCGGTTCGGTAGCGATAATGAAATTATTGATAGGCATAATCCTTCCCATCAGCTTTTTCTCGAGCTTACCGAGATAGCCGTTACAGGCGAGAATAACCGTGTCGGCTTCAACGGTGCCATGGTCGGTAACGACCCGGTTTGGCGTGCCTTGCTGGTAGCTTTCGACGATTGTCGACTCATGCAGTATCGCGCCATTTTTTCTGGCCGCATCGGCGAGCCCGAGTGCGTAATTAAGCGGATGTAAATGACCGGCACCGGAGTCGATATTGCCACCGAAATAAGTGTCGCTACCGGTAACCTCTGCCATCTCCTGCTGGCCCAGATACTCGATCTGGTCGTAATTATACTGTTGTTGCAGGTGCTCGACATACTTACGCGATTCCCTGGCGTATCCGGGCTTATGGTCGGGGTGTGCGATTCCGGGTTTGAGGTCGCATTGAATATCATTTTCACTAATGATTTGCCGCGCCAGGTTTTTAGCGTCTTCGGCGAGTTGCCAGAGTTTGGCTGCATCGGACAGGCCCAGACGTTTTTCCAGATACCATTGATCTTTGCGTTGACCGCTGCCGAGTTGACCGCCGTTTCTGCCCGAGGCTCCCCAGCCCATTTTACGGGCTTCCAGCAATACTACTTTGTAACCACGTTTCGAGAGGTGGTATGCCGCCGATAACCCGGTGTACCCGCCACCGACGATGCAGACGTCAGTACGGCAGGAGCCGTCCAGTGGCGCCAGACCAAGCTGGCGATTTTGCGTTGCATGGTAGTAGGAGCCTGGATAGTTTTCAGTATCGCTGCGATCCTGTGATAGTTTAAAGCTCATATTATTTTTACTTGATATCTTTCTGGGTTAAGTCGAGGGATTTCCAGGCGCGTTCTATAAACAGATCGATCTCTGATTTTTCCAGGACTAAAGGTGGCGATATGATCATCGCATCGCCGACCGCTCGCATAATTAAATGATTATCGAAACTATGAGTGCGACAGATGGTGCCGACATTGTCATCCTTGTCGAATTTAATAAAGTTTTCCTTGTCTTTGACTAGCTCCAGTGCGCCTAACATACCGACACCTCGAACCTGTCCAACCAGCGCATGTTCACCGAGTTCGCGTAGACGTTTTTGCAGGTAAGGCGCGGTTTCGTCATGAACCTTTTGCACAATGTTTTCCTTCTGCATTAGCTTGATATTGGCAACTGCTGCTGCTGCGCATACCGGATGTCCGGAATAGGTGAAACCATGGTTGAATTCGCCTCCCTGATTGATAAGCACATCGGCGACCCGGTCCGCTACCATGACGCCGCCGATGGGTAAATAACCTGATGACAGCCCCTTGGCGATTGGCATTAAATCGGGTTTGAGGTCGTATAAGTCGGTACCGAACCAGTGTCCGGTGCGACCGAAACCGCAAATGACTTCGTCCGCTACCAGCAGGATGCCGTAGTGGTCGCAAATTTTCTTTACTTCCGGCCAGTAGGTCTCGGGAGGCACGATGACACCGCCGGCTCCCTGGATGGGTTCGGCGATAAATGCGGCAACCTTGTCGACACCGAGTTCTTCTATTTTATCTGCGATCGATTGAGCAACTTCGCGGCCAAATTCATTAGCGTCCAGGTCATGTCCTAGCTCACAGCGTTTGGCGAACCAGTGGGGTTGTTCGACGTGAACGATATCGGGGATGATGCCACCCTGTTTGTGCATGTCCTCCATGCCGCCGAGGCTGGAGGCGGCAATAGTGCTACCGTGGTAAGCATTTTTGCGACTGATGATGACGCGCTTCTCGGGTTTGCCAAGAACATCCCAGTAGCGCCAGGCCATGCGGATAACAGTATCGTTGGCCTCAGAACCAGAGCTGGTGAAAAAAGTGTGGTTCATGTGCGCGGGGGTGACCTCTGCGAGTAGGCCGGATAGTTCTGCAGCGGGTGGATGCGAGGTTTTAAAGAATGCGTTGTAATAAGGCAGCTGTTCGATCTGGGCACTGGCTGCTGCGATAATATCCTTTTGGCCATAACCCATGTTGACGCACCACAGGCCTGCCATCATGTCGAGATAATCGTTACCGTCAGAATCAGTCAGGTAAACACCGTTAGCAGACTCGATAATACGAGCGGCCTGCTGTTTTAATTCTTTAGGGTTAGTAAATGGATGAAGATGATGGGCGCCATCCAGGCCTTGCCATTTTTCGGTGTTGACTGCTTTGGTTTGTGACATGCTGTGCTCCTGTTTCGATGCAGGCTCTATCGTCCTGCTTAGGTAATAAGATTAGATGTTGTCTATCCAGAATAAAGTTAAACTCTGAGTAATAAATGCTCACGCTCCCAGGGCGTGATGGTATTGAGAAACTCTTCAAACTCGACTTCTTTGATGGCGACATAGAGGTCGATAAATTCGTCGCCAAGTACCTCTCGAAGTGCCTGACTATCGGACAGCCGTTGCAACGCCTGATACCAGTTGCGAGATAAATCAGATGGCTGACTATAGGCACTTTCCAGCAGTGGCTGAGATGCTTTCATCGACTGTTTCATGCCGATATAACCGCAGGCCAGTGAAGTGGCGATAGCAATATAGGGGTTCACGTCAGCGGAAGCGATGCGGTTTTCTATCCGCATCGAAGCGGGGTCGTTATCAGGAACACGGAATCCAACGGTACGATTGTCGAAACCCCAGTGCGAGTTAATCGGGGCGGACATTTCCCGCACAAAGCGACGGTACGAATTAACATAAGGCGCCATTAGGGCCTGAGCCTGTGGCAGTAGCGTTTGCAGGCCACCGATATGGCTGAGAAGTAACTGGTTGGGTTCACCGTCAGGGGTGGAAAATAGATTTTCCCGGCTTTCCAGATCGACAACGCTTTGGTGAATATGCATCGCGTTACCGGGTTGATGTTCAATGGGCTTGGCCATAAAGGTCGCATAAATATCATTGCGCAAGGCCGCTTCCCGAACCGTGCGTTTTAATAAAAAGGCCTGATCAGCCAGCTCCACCGGGTCGCCGTGGAGCAAGTTAATCTCCATTTGTGCTTTGCCTTCTTCGTGGAGAAAAGTATCGATCTGTAATTGTTGTGCAGCGGCGAAAGTATACATATCGTCGAGTACAGGCTGGTATTCGTAGGTTGCGTCGAGATTAAACGCCTGCCCGCTTGACTCTGTGCGACCACTTCGTCCTTTGGGTGGTTGTAAGGGCAGATTTGGATCTGAATTTTGTTTTAATAGATAAAACTCGAGTTCCGGAGCAATGACCGGATCCCAGCCTTGTTTTCGATATAGCTCGACCACCTGTTGCAAAACCTGTCGCGGTGCTATTTTGGCAGGTTGTCCCTGTTTGTCGAAACAGTCGTGAATTACCTGAGCCGAGCTTGCTTTTGCCCAGGGCAATCGACGAAGCGTGCCTGGATCGGGTTGTAGTATCAAATCGGCATCTAGAGGGTTGATAACTTCCTGCAGATCGGGGTATTCACCAGAGATAGTCTGCATGAAAATTGACTCGGGCAAACGCAGTACAGAGTCGCCATTGAATTTGGACGCGGGCACTAGTTTGCCGCGCGCGGCACCTGCCATATCCGGGACGATGCATTCGATTTCGGAGATCTGGTTTTTTTCGATCCAGTCTTGCATAAACTGCTACTCGTATTTTATGAAAATTTAATCCAGGCCCGATCTTAATCAATAAGCGTTAAAGCTCTTATTGTGCGCCGATATTGTGATCACAAAATTAATATAAGTCAACAAACCTGTTATTCTTCGAGTATAGGAGAGTAATTGGCAGTTTGAGAGGCCGCGTGATAGCTTTTTCGCTCCATTCGAAATGGTTTCGGCCTGGAGTCGGCTGGCTTCGGGATTAATGCCCGGCTTGCGGGCGCAAGCCTTCAAACAAGTCTTTTTTTTCTTTGATCTCCTGCACCATGTGATCTCGAAATGCCAGTACTCGTGCGGAGCGCTTCAAGTCTGGATGCAGTAATACCCAAAGGCCCAGGTTATAGGCGGGGTCGGGGGCGCAATAACGCTCCAGTAGCGGATCGGTATCCCCCATGAAGCACGGTAAAATAGAAATCCCCAGGCCTTCTCTGATAGCCGAGAGCGTCAACAGCGTATCGTCACAGTAAAAATTATGTGACTGGGAGCCGGATGTTCGTTTGGTCCAGGTTACGTGAAAGCCGCAACACTCCACGCCAATCCATTTTGGCCGCCCTCCTTTTTCGCGTAACAGTCTGAGGTAATCGCGACTACCATAGATACCTGAAGCGACCGTGACGATTCTTTTGCCGATGAGGCTTTCGGTGGGTGAATTGGTTAGCCGAATGGCGATATCTGCTTCGCGTTGAGGAAGGCTGACATCCATATTGGCGACGATGATATGCAGCTCTATCTGGGGGCGTTTGCGGTTAAAACTGGCAAACATGGGCATGAATACGGAGGACGCCATGTTGTTTAGAGCTGCCACTTTGAGCGGGCCAACCAATTGGGCGTCCTCTCCGGCTAATGCGCCATCAAAGCCGAGTACCTCGCGTTCGATTCTATCGGAGACTTCTTTGACATTCTCACCGGCAGGTGTAAGTTCATAACGTCCTGATTTTCGCTCTATTAATCTCGTTCCCAGGTTTTTTTCAAACTGCCGCATGCGTCTGGAGATGGTGGAGTGCTGCACTCCTAGTTGTTTCGCCGCACCGCTAATTGAACCGGTACGTGCGACCGCGAGAAATAGCCTCAAATCATCCCAGTTCATTTTTAAAATACCGATAATGTGCAAATATGCACATTATGTTTCATATTTTCGCTAATTGTAAGCATATTTAATCGATATAGACTGGGGGCACAATCACTTTATGCCATGAGGAAAGAGCAATGACTAAGCTAGCGATAGTACAAAAAGCCCCGGTATTCCTGGATAAGCCCAAGACGATCGAACTGGCCGTAGCCAGCGTTGAAGAGGCGGCGGGTAATGGGGCTGAATTGATTGTTTTCGGCGAAGCCTTTATACCGGGTTATCCTGCGTGGATATGGCGGCTCAGGCCGGGTGCAGACTGGGATCTCTGTCAGGATTTACACGAGAGACTGTTAAATAATGCCGTGGACATGAATTCGGACGATTTACAGCCCCTCTATCAGGCCGCTCTTCAGCATAAAGTTACCATTGTCTGTGGTATTGATGAGCGAGAGGCTCATCTGGGTCAGGCCACTATCTACAATACTGTTGTCATTATTGGCCCAGACGGCAAGTTATTAAACAAACATCGAAAGCTTATGCCGACCAACCCTGAGCGCATGGTCTGGGGTTTCGGTGATGCTAGTGGTTTAAAGGTGGTTGAAAGTCCAGCCGGGCGAATTAGCACTCTCGTTTGTTGGGAAAATTATATGCCGTTGGCTCGTTATGCGATGTATGCCCAGGGCGTGGAAATTTATATTGCCCCTACCAACGATAGCGGGGATGGCTGGATAGGCAGCCTGCAACACATTGCCCGCGAAGGTTGTTGCTGGGTAGTGGGTAGTGGAAATTTTCTAAAGGCTGTTGATATCCCTGCTGACTTCCCTGAGCGCAGCGCTTTATACCCCGATGCCGACGAATGGGTTAATCCCGGTGACTCTGTCGTGATTGCACCCGGCGGTGAGATTGTTGCCGGGCCGATGAACAGAGAAGCAGGGATTCTTTACCATACTCTGGATGTGGGAAAAGCTGCTATTGCGAAGAGGGCCCTCGATGTAACTGGTCATTATGCTCGACCGGATATTTTTCAGTTGCAGGTAAATACCAGAGTACAAACCCCTTGCGTATTTGACGAGTAGTCAGCAGGTATTTTTTAATTAATATGGAGATAATCATGAGCGAAGAATCAAAATATCAGGCTAGTTGTTTTTGTGGAGATGTTAAATTTACGGTCAGTGGTGAACCAGAGGCGATGGCTTATTGCCACTGTGATTCATGCCGAGGTTGGTCTGCCGGACCCGTGAGTGCATTTACCTTATGGAACCCGGACTCTGTTGAAATTACCCAGGGTTTGGATCATGTTGCGGGATTCGATAAAAACCCGATTAGTGGTGACGAAACCGTCGTCAGCAACCGGGTCTGGTGTAAAACCTGTGGCGGGCATGTATATACAGATCATCCCACTATGGGGCTTATTGACGTTCCAGCGGTACTCGTCAAGGGGCTTGATTTTAAACCGGCTTTTCATGTCCATTATCAGGAGTCCGTGCACCCCATGAAGGATGGATTGCCCAAGTTTAAAGATTTACCTGAAGCGGCGGGCGGTAGCGGTGAAGAGTTATCTGATTAGATGTGTGAAATTATTACGCTGGATTTATTTATTATTTAATTTATACTTTTAATTGGGAAATAAATCCCATTTAATTGAGTTGGAGCGATATAAATGATTGATGATAAAAGCAAGCCCGAGTTGGGTGATGAAACTATAGATACAAGCCGAAGAAGCGCATTATCGCGTCTTGGTCTGGTCGCAACAGCCGCTTACGCTGCTCCAGTATTAATGACTTTAAGTAAGTCGGCACACGCTTCCGGTGGGTCTGGCGGCGGCGGTCGTTCTGGTGGCGGTTCCGGGGGCGGTAATAGCGGTGGTTCTGATGGCGCTTCTGCAGGGTCTGAAGGAGCATCAACTGGATCTGAAGGTGCTTCTGTTATTATCCCTGAAGAAGAAAATAATACTTAAAACAAACCCATTTGTTCCAGGTATTTAAAAATAACACCGCGTGGTTTTATATCGCCCGGTGTTATTTTTTTTCACTCACGGATAATCCGGGTTTTAATGTCGGAAATAATTAGACTGGGAGCGTATTGATGCCGACAGGCACTCAGTATTTCATATTTGGTGAGATGCTAAAATCTATCAAGTTCGTCGATAGCAGTGAGCTAATGGAGTATTGCCAGGTGGCCTTCCCTGGTTGGACAATTAAAGAAGCTATACGGGAAGAGCCCCCTATTCTGACTGTCACCCGAACCAGCCATTCTTATCAAATTGAAGGATACTGGCTAGACAAGCCAATACATCGCGTGGATAAAGTCGACGCGATATGTGGTCTGGTTGCTGAGGTTATTCGTGCTTACGTGCGGGAAGATTCCCAACTGCTTTGCTTGCATGGGGCGTCGGCTGAATTTGCCGGTAAGCTGGTGGTATTCCCTAGTCAATACAGGTCAGGTAAAAGTGTTTTGTCGGCATGTCTGGCTGCCATCGGAATTCTATTGTACGGTGATGATGTTTTGCCGATTAGT
>JAOUJX010000047.1 GCA_029882955.1 Gammaproteobacteria bacterium | reverse complement strand
AAAATTTAAAATTTTCAAATCGTCAAATCGTCAAATCGACTTGAGATATAAGATAGTACTCATTGGTCTAAAAATCTATAGGCAGCGAACTCTTAATCGTAAATCTGCTAGCAGAATGCCAAGGAGTCAGACGTACAGAATATGGCTGATTATTTTTTGATTTTCGAAGTAATTCTGAGTCGCTACTGTGGTCTAAAAGAATAACTATTATTCGGTTGTATTTTCTAATGAGAGGTATTGTTTTTGGAGCTCATCTCGAAAATTATACTTTTTAATCAGATATTTAGAAGGTTGTGTATGCTGTTCCGCATCGCTCTGACTTCAATTGCGATTATTAAATTTTCTTTATTAAACATAGAAATAAGCGGTTAAATATTGAGTGTTCCCGGCACCCGGTTGAGTGCTATATAACCGACTGGATTTGCGACCAAAAATGGAAAATAGTAAATTTTGCTCAATTTGAAATATTTTTATTGGGGTCGGAGTCGATGAAATTAAAGTGTGAAGGGGCTCACATTTTTGGAATTAATGGGGTTCGAAAATTATGTGATGGGCTTCACATTACCATGGCGTGAAAATTGAAACCTTGCGGGGAGTGACGTACTAACTTAGAACATAATCCGCATCATCACCATCATGACGAACAAAAATAATATGGTCATGACCAGTCCCGCTTTCATAAAATCGGGCACCCGATAACCACCGGGACCTTTAATTAAAGCGTTGACCTGATGAGTGGGTAGCAGGAATGAGTTTGAAGTGGCGATGGCTACGGTTAGCGCGTAGACGGCCGGGCTTTCGCCGACGCCGATGGCGATATTGACCGCCAGGGGCACCAGTAATACGGTCGCGCCGACATTCGACATCACCAGCGTAAAGAAGGTCGCAAGCATCGCTACTGAGACCTGTATGACCCAGGTCGGCATATCACCGACCACCAGCAGGGTCTGTTCGGCGATCCACTTGGCCGTGCCGCTGGTTTCCACCGCGAGACCGAGGGGGATTAAGCTCGCGAGCAGGAATACGGTACCCCAGGACACCGCCTCGTAGGCTTCTTCCATTTTCAGTACGCCCGATAAAACCATACCGATTGCGCCGCTCATGAGCGCGACCGATAAACGTAAATCGGTGAATAAAACCATGAATAACGCCAGGCCGAAAAATAAACCGGCCCATCCGACTTTATTCGGGCGAGTCTCCTCGCGCGGGTATTCGGTGGTGACGATAACGAAGTTTCGATCGGACTCCAGGTGAGCCAGGTCTCTCCATTTTGTATGGACTAACAGGGTATCGCCGGTCTCGAAGGGTAGATCGCGAATATTCTCGCCCTCGAATAGTGTCTTGCCGTCGCGGTGTAGTGCCACCAGGGCGAGGCCGTATGTTTTTCTTAACCAGAGATCTCGCGCACTTTTTCCCAATAGAGAGGAGCTGGGCGGGATAACCACTTCGGCGATGCCTGCCTGGTTCGAAGAAAGCACTTCAGAAAACGCCTTTAAACCTTTTTGAATCTTGAGTCCAAAGGTGTCGACGAAATCCCTCAGGTGCGCCGGGGAGCATAAAATGCCGATTACCGAGTTACCGGTTATATCAACATCACGCGAGAGGTCACCTCGACTGGAGCGCATACTGGAGCCAGCCGCTTTAATCGCGATGATGCGAATTTTATGTTCGGATTCAATCTCATCGAGTACCTGTCCAACCAGCGGGCTGTCTTCCGGTACGTTGACTTCGAATAGCATGTAATCGACGCCATATACTTCTTCCAGATATTTGGCACTACCGGCGACATTTGCCTTGGTGTCTTCGGATATATTGGGCAATACATATTTACCTGCGACAACAAAGTAAACGATGCCGGTAGTTATCAGGGCGATGCCGATCGGTGTCACCGAAAACAGCGACCAGGTTTGCATTTTCTGGTCGGCTGGCAAAGCGACATTCGATGCCAGGATTAAATCGTTCAGGAGAATGAGTGGCGAAGAACCCACCATGGTGACAGTACCACCAAGAATGGCGGTAAAACCCATTGGCATTAACAGGCGCGACATGGGGAGGCCGGAACGTGCCGATATTCGACTTACTACCGGGAGAAATAGAGCTGCTGCGCCAACGTTCTGCATGAATGATGAAATCAGACCGACGGTGCCGGATACAATCGGGATAATACGTTTTTCCGTGGTGCCGCCTACATGCAAAATAAGACCGGCTACCTTGCTCATGAGACCGGTTTTGTCCAGCCCGGCACCGATTATCATTACCGCGATGATCGACATGACCGCATTACTGGAAAAGCCGTCGAACAGGTGATCGGTACTGACAAGGCCTTGTTGCAGTCCCATGATTGGCGCTAACAGGTTGCTTAAGCCGAGCATGACCATAATCGTTACTGCGGCTTCGTCAACGCCGATAACCTCGAATGAAAATAAATAAATGGTGACAATCAGGATGAGGCCAACCCAGGCAACCTCAATACTGGGAGCAATTCCAATTAAGATCCAGGCACCGTAGACGAACAGAATCGCTGCGATCCATTTAATACTCAGAGATTTATTTAGTTTTAACAAGTTCTATCCGCGCGAACTGCCCTGTGGAATGTCCAACAGGAATATTTCCAGGAACGCATAAATCGGATGGTTGTCGTAACGATCTATGCGATCGGCAAGACTTGAGTCTTGCGATTAAAGACCAGTAATACCGTTGATCGATGGTATTTACCAATCAAAAAAAGAAATTGTGGTATCAATTCGACCAATTGGCTTAAATTAGTGGTCGGATCGATGCAAGTTTGTCACGCCCTGCAACCTTTATGGCGTATAAAAGATACCCGGGGTGAGTAATAGATAGTGTACACAAATTTCAGAGAAAGAGCCTGTAATAAATTCAGACCAAAAGCGATCAAGCTGATCGCAGTCGAAGTCGAAACCCATTAAAATTAATTGCGACGACTGATTTAGTGCCGAGACTTAACAACCGATGAAAACCTTGCTGATCGATAGTCACTGCCACCTTGATGATGATCGCTTTGATGGCGACCGTGATGCCGTTTTCGGACGAGCTAGAAGCAAAGGCATAGAGATAATCATCGTGCCGGCAACTACCGCAAACCGTTGGAGTAAGGTTAAGCAGATAGCTGAATCTTATCGCGGTGTATTTCCGTCCTATGGTTTACACCCGATGTTTATCGAGCAGCATCAGGTCCTGCATTTGCATGAGCTGGACGAATGGTTAGATCGTGAAAAGCCGATCGCAGTTGGGGAATGCGGACTTGATTTTTATCAATCCAGGGTTGATGAAAAGTGGCAGGTTCAGCTCTTCTCCGAGCAGTTACAACTGGCCAGAAACCATGGCCTGCCGGTCATCGTGCATGTGCGAAAAGCCATGGATCAGGTCATCAACCTGTTACGTAAAAACAAACCAAAGGGCGGTGTCATTCATAGTTTTGCCGGAAGTCTGCAACAGGCAGAGCAGTTGATCGATCTCGGGTTTAAACTCGGGATTGCCGCCACGGTTGATTTTGAGCGGGCGAAAAAGTTACGTGCGGTGGTTGCATCGGTTGACGAACGAGGTTTATTACTCGAATCCGATGCGCCCGACCAGCCCGGTATAAACCATCGGGGTGAGCGAAATGAACCGGCCTATATTGTTGAGCATCTGCAAACCATGTCCAGGCTGCGTGATGTTTCGGTAGCTTATCTGGGAGAGGTATTGAAGAATAATACCCGCGAGTTGTTTAATGTTTAGCCTGGAATGATCGAGAAGTGCTCAAAAACAGGCTCGCCCTGGGAACCGTCCGCATCATAGTTTTTCTCGATAAACTCGATGCTGTTTCGATCCGAGTATCGAATCAGGGTCGATGCCCTGGTGCCATATTCCGCAGAATGAATAAATCGACTGGAGAGTAATCGCTCCATACTCGTTTCAACGCCTGTCTCCGGTAACAGGTGATCGGCTACCTGGTCTTTATCGCCAAGTATTTGCATGAGTTGTTCGCTGTCTGTTGTGGTTTGCAAAGTATGAGCCAATGCCTGTTTTCCGGTTTTCAATTTTGGCCAGGGTTCATCAAAGGCACCATTGCTGACGCCATAAACACCCGGTTCAATTTTTCTAATACCGGGTTGTCGGTTGGAACTAAACCAGAGTTCATTCTCATCGCCGACGAGTAAATTAAAACCCGAATATCGATGCTGCTCGGGTTGTAATTGTTCCAGGTAATCCCGCGCCGCAATCGCGTTTTGCAGAAACTCTCGAGTTAAATCGCCGCGCGAACGTTCTCCCGGAGACATACCACCGGGCTCCCGAACATTGGTTACAGCTGCAAATCGCCCCTGTCGGGTAACCCCCATCCAGGTGCCCTGAGCGGTCAAATCTCTACCGGCGAAAATCTGCGCATGGTCGTCCCACCAGTGCGCCGGACGGGTAGGGCGCGCGTAGAACTCATCGCGGTTGGCGATGACTATTAGTGGATAGTCTTTGTGTTGTTGTAGGGCGAAGAGGATCAGGCACATGGGCAGGTAGTATAAACACATTCAGTGAAATCATTAACACGAAGTGCTTAAACTCAATATAATCCACGGGCGATGCAACTTCAGGCCTTCGGCACTGTCTGCTCGATAGCTAAATAATAATAACGAGGAATTTTATGTTTAAGTCATTTTTTATGAACAGAAACTGGATGCACTGGTCGGTGGCCGGCAGTATCGCGATATTAGTTGTCACCTGGTACAAGGTGCAGCTTGACGTGAAAATTAATGAGTGGTTTGGTAGTTTTTACGATCTATTACAGAAAGCTTTAACGACACCTAACTCTATTACATTTGAAGAATGGCTGGCAGGTTGCTTGACCTTTATGGAGATAGCGGCACTTTATGTCGTCATCGCCGTCATCCTGGAATTTTTTGTACGTCATTACGTATTCCGCTGGCGCACCGCGATGAACGCTTACTACATGTCCTACTGGCCGCAATTGCGTGAGATAGAGGGTGCGGCGCAGCGCGTGCAGGAAGACACCATGCGCTTTGCGCGAATCGTCGAAGGGCTCGGCGTTAACCTGATGCGTTCCTTAATGACGCTGGTGGCGTTCCTGCCCATCCTCTGGACTTTAAGTGCACATGTCACCGAATTACCCTGGTTCGGTGCGGTCGAACACTCGCTGGTTTACCTGGCCATTATCTCGGCGGCCTCGGGTACGATATTACTCGCTATTGTCGGCATCAAATTGCCGGGCCTGGAATATAATAACCAGAAGGTAGAGGCGGCTTATCGCAAGGAACTGGTGTTTGGCGAAGACTATGAAGAAAGGGCTGCACCGCCGACCTGCGATGAACTATTCAGCAATGTTAGGAAAAATTATTTTACTCTTTATAAGCATTACCTGTATTTCGATATTGCCAAATGGTCTTACTTACAATTCACCGTCATCGTGCCTTTTATCATGCTAGGGCCGACTATTATTGCCGCAGGTGTTACGCTCGGTGTGATTCAGCAGATTTTACGCGCTTTCGATAAGGTCGAAACATCGTTCCAGTTTCTGGTACATAGCTGGGGAACTATTGTGGAGTTGATTTCGATATATAAGCGTTTACGCGAATTTGAATCAAATATCAAAGAACCGGTGCCGATCAGTGCTCCGGCATGAGTCCTACTTAATCCAGATATGGCTCAACAATCGCCCGCATCATTTCAATATGGGAGGCATCATCGTTTAAGGCGGGAATATATTCAAAAGCTTCGCCGCCTTGCTCGAGGAATAAGTGACGGTACTCGATTTTAATTTCATCCAGTGTTTCCAGACAATCTGCGGCAAAGCCGGGGCAGATGACGTCGACCGATTTGATATCTTTACTCACTAGTTCGGCGAGCACATCGGCAGTATAGGGTTTTAACCAGACCTGTTTACCGAAGCGCGACTGAAAGCTTAAAGACCAGTCTGACTCCTTAAGATCCAGCTTTTCAGCGAGCAGGTCGGCAGTTTTCAGACATTGATCGTAATATGGGTCTCCCCGATCTACGTTTACCTGAGGCAGACCGTGAAAGGACATGAGTAAATGGTTTTGCATATCGCTTTGCTGCCAGTGCCGCTTAACTGATTCGGCTAAAGCCGCGATGTAGGCAGGGTGATCGTGGTAATTATCGATGAAATGTATCGATGGTAAATCCCGGCGACTGGCGAGCGTATCGGCGAGATGGTAAAAGCTGGTTGCCGTGGTCGTCGCTGAATTTTGTGGATAAAGCGGGAGGATAACTAGCCGATTCACACCCTGATTCATTAACGCTTCGATCACGATGCCGAATGAGGGCTTGCCGTATCGCATCGCCATAGCCACGGAGGTTTTTTCGCCTAATAGAGCCTGTAGGGCGATTTTCTGTTTTTGAGTGTAGGCCAACAAAGGCGAACCCTGTTCAGACCAGATACGCCGGTAAGCGGATAAAGTTTTGCCGCTGCGTATTGGCAAAATTATGCCATTGAGAATCAACCACCAGATCAGGCGGGGGATTTCAACTACTCGGCGGTCGGATAGAAACTGCTTGAGAAAGCGTTTCACCGATGCTTTGTCGAGGGCATCGGGTGTCCCGAGGTTGGTTATGATCACAGCTGTTTTTCCGGGCATTTGCTAGATATCCTGAATAAAGGCGTCAGTTTAAAGGGCGGATTCAAGATTGTCACCGAGCAGTATCAGTTTTTTCAATTGGGAAAAGCCGGATAATTTATGCTATTGCGGTAATTAATTTAAAATTTCAATGAAAAATATTCCAGATAACGCTTGACAAGGAAAAGATATGCACACCTGTTAACGCGAATTGAACGGGGATCAGAGGCTGGTACTTATTTTAATCGATTGTTTATATAAGTTACTGTATTTAAAGGAAATTATGTAATCGTCGAAAAAGTGATCAATTTAACAAAAGGCGAGTATTTATGCGGCTTTCAGCATTTTTTCATCAAACCATCCACAGACTTATCCACAGGAATTGTGGATAAAGAATTTTGTCCAGGGTTCTTAGTAAGTTAGCTTAATTATTCCAGAAATCACATAAAGTAACTGAGCTAAGTTATTTCTGCAAAACTGCTGAAAACAGTTCGATTGAGACCGAATTTACCTTGCGGATTGCTGTAGTCCTGGACTGGATAAAGTATGATTGCGTTTTTCTGCTGAGTAACCCGTTTGTCGCAGCAACCTTCGCCATCCGTTCTGCCTCGTTATGCTTCATTTGCCATTGCGATTCCGCTTTTTCGGGTTTTCGATTATTCCATTGATATTAATCAGCCGGTTCAGCCCGGGATTCGGTATCGCTTGCCTTTTGGCCATGGCAGCAAGGTTGGCGTGCTGTTATCGACCAGTCAGACCACGACATTTAGTGCCGCGAAAGTTAAACCAGCGTTAGAGGCTTTAGATCGCAGCCCGGTACTCTCAGAGCATATACTCGAACTCGCACGCTGGATTGCTGACTATTATTTGCAGCCACCGGGCGAAGTGCTATTCCAGTGTTTGCCTAGATATTTACGCAGTGCACAGCAGCAAAAGCCAGTTCGGGTGAAGGTCTGGTTTGCTGAACACCTGGATATTGAAGCTCGTGATGCGATTGAGCGACGATCGCCGCGTCAACATGAGTTACTCAGTGCCATAGAGGCGTCGTCAGGTTTGAATGCCGCCCAGCTGAAAGCGATTAATCCAAACTGGCACGGTGTTGTGCTGGCACTGGAGAGTAAACAGGCGATTCGTTGGCAATGGCAAAAACCAGGATCGGCTGATGAGCTATTGCAGCCCGCCCCTGAGCTTAACTCGCAGCAGGCGCAAGTCGTCGAGGCTATGCTCGAAAAATCGACCGGGTTTTCGGTGCAACTACTCGATGGTATTACCGGCAGTGGTAAAACCGAAGTCTATTTTCGACTCGTTGAAAACCAGCTGGCGCGTAATCGCCAGGTTATTTATCTGGTACCCGAAATCGGCCTGACCTCGCAACTGGTAGAACGTGTCAAGGCGAGATTCGGATTTCGATTCACTATGTCTCACTCCGGGTTGACCGATGTGCAACGTTACCAGGCCTGGGAGCAGTTTCGACAGGGCGATGTCGATATCATGCTTGGCACCCGCTCCAGTCTTTTCTCAGAGACTGAGCGACTGGGGTTGATTATCATCGACGAAGAGCACGATAGTTCCTACAAGCAGGAAGACGGTATTAGGTATCATGCCCGCGATGTCGCGATTAAGCGCGCTCAAATGCTGGATATTCCGATAGTTCTGGGTTCGGCGACACCTTCCCTGGAGAGTCTGAATAATGGTGAGCGGGAACATTATGCTTTGTATCGACTCACACAGCGACCGACGGCTTATCCGCCACCCCGGATCCAGCTTATCGATACGCGAAATATCAAGCTTGACACTGGGTGTTCGCCGCAGCTAATTCAGAAAATTCACCAGCATTTGAAAGCGAAAGGTCAGGTATTACTGTATTTAAATCGTCGCGGCTTCGCACCGGTGGTGATGTGCCACGAATGCAGCTGGCAGTCGCATTGCGAGCGATGTGATTCGCGGCTTACCATGCATCAATCGCTACATCGATTGCTCTGTCATCACTGCGGTTACGCACAACCGATTCCACCGGCCTGTCCCGCTTGCGGACATAACGATATCAAGCATTATGGTATTGGCACGGAACAACTCGAACAGCGCCTGGAGCAGATTTTCACCGGGGTGCCCGTGATACGCATTGACCGGGATTCGATATCGGGTCGGGACGAATTTGCAGCTCGACTGCAAACCCTGAACAAGGGTGAGCCCTGTGTCCTGATCGGTACGCAGATGATCGCCAAAGGCCACGACTATCCCGCGATCACACTCAGCGCCATACTCGATGCAGATCAGGCGTTGTTCAGTGCTTCTTACCGAGCCACCGAACATTTGGTGCAAACAGTTTTTCAGGTGTCGGGCCGGTCAGGCCGTGGTCAGCAACCGGGTGAGGCCCTTGTGCAGACAGGATTCTCCGAACACCCGCTAATGCAATCTCTGACCAGGCAGAGCTATCGCGAAATTTCCGAAGCTATACTTAAAGAGCGTCGATTACTCGGATTCCCACCGCATGTACGCGTGGTTATGTTTCGTGCCGACGCGTTAAGCCTGGAACTGGCACTCGACAAGCTCGACGAAATTCGCAGCAAACTGACCGTCATTGCTAACCAGAGCGGAATAAACTGCATAGGGCCAATTCCTGCGCTGATGACGCGACGCATCGGTCGTTATCGCGCGCAGCTTTGTTTAATCAGCGATGATTTTCGAAAGTTACGGCGTAGCCTGAGTGAGGCAATGCCAGCTATCGAAAACATACCGAGTACCCACTCAGTAAAATGGATGATCGATGTCGACGCCCATGATTTGTAATACCCAGTTTGTAAAGTCCCGGTCGATGAGCTTAAACTTCTCTCACTCAATCCAACCCTGTTATTCTTATGTTGAATCTTAAAGATATTCTCGTGGTAACCCTGGAACAGGCTGTCGCCGCACCTTTCTGTTCGGGTCGACTTGCCGAAGCCGGTGCCCGGGTGATTAAAATAGAACGCCAGGAGGGTGATTTCGCGCGCGGTTACGACAGCGTAGTGAATGGCGAGTCAGCTTATTTTATCTGGCTCAATCGCGGCAAGGAATCTTTGATGCTGAATATTAAAGATGCCGCAGATGCCGAGCTACTGCACCTGATTCTGGCCGATGCCGATGTCTTTATCCAGAACCTGGCACCCGGTGCCGCAGCGCGCTCCGGCTTTGGCTCGAAGGCCTTGCGGGAACGTTACCCCAAACTCATTTGTTGCAATATATCGGGCTATGGTGAGCAGGGTGAATACCGCGATATGAAGGCCTACGACCTGCTGGTGCAATGCGAATCCGGCCTCGCATCGATTACCGGTACGCCCGAAGCACCGGGTCGGGTCGGCTTTTCGATCTGCGATATTAACTGCGGTCAGCAGGCTTATACGGCTATTTTAGAGGGCCTGATAGAACGCCAGCACAGTGGCGAAGGTTGCACGATCGACGTATCCCTGTTTGACGGCATGGCTGAATGGATGGCGGTGCCTTTATTGCATTACGATTACGCCGACACCGTTCAACCGCGGGTCGGTATTAATCATGCAACCATCAGCCCTTACGGCTCGTACGATTGTGCCGATGGCCTGAGTATAGTGATAGCGATTCAAAATGAGCGCGAATGGGCAAATTTCTGTAGGGTAGTTCTTGGGCAATCGGAGTTACTCGACGACGACAGACTACGCTCTAACCAGCAGCGCGTTGCTAATCGAAGCGTTGTCGACGAATTGATAAACGGTGTTTTTTCTCAGCTTAGTCAGTCTGAAGTCATCAAGAAGCTGCAACAGGCTGGTATCGCCTTTGGTCGACTCAATGATGTCAGTGGTTTATCCAGTCATTCTCAATTACGCCGCTGCAAGGTTAATACCGCTGCCGGTGAAGTCGAAGTTGCGGCAGTGGCGGCAATACGTTCAAACCACAAAAATCTGGTTGCCCATGTTCCTGCGCTGGGTGAGCATAGTCAGTCTATCCGGCAGGAATTTTCTAAAACTTAAACGAGTCGTTATTGATGGAAACTATCGAATGGTCGGATTTTGACAAGGTCGAATTGCGTGTCGGCACTATTATAGAAGTTGAGGACTTCCCGAAGGCCCGCAAACCGGCCTTTATCTTGAAGGTCGACTTTGGCGATGAAATTGGCATCAAAAAGTCCAGCGCGCAAATAACCGACCTGTATCAGAAGGAAGCATTGATAGGCACGCAGGTGCTTGGTGTGGTGAATTTTCCGTCGAAACAAATCGGCCCGATACGCTCCGAATGCCTGGTCACAGGCTTTTACCGCGACGATGGTGCAGTTGTGCTTGCGCGGCCTGATAGCCCGGTGCCAAATGGTGCAAAGCTCGGTTAGATTTTAGAGATATATTTCTATTCTAGGCAGCTAGAACTGCAGTTGGGTAAGTGGTAGGCTCCGAACTACCCATAATTAATGAGGAGTTTATTTCATGATGTTAGTCAGAAGTTTTAAAAAATTAACCGTAATGTCAGCCATCGTCCTGGCGTCTTTGTTTATTGGATTGCCGGCCCAGGCGGGTATGCTCGGCACGGCTGAAATGCTGAATATGAACAGCCAATCCAGTGATATTTCTTCTCAGCGAGCCTGGATTCAACAACAGCTCGAAGTGAATGGGGTTGATATGGAAGATGCTGCCTTGCGCGTCGCCAGCCTGAGCGATCAGCAGGTGGAGCAGGTGCATCAGCGTTTTGAAGAAATGCCTGCCGGTGCTGGCGCTCTGGGTGCTGTTGTTTTCATAGCGGTGGTTCTGATGGTAACCGATCTGGTGGGTTATACCGATGTATATCCGTTTATCCGGCCTGCGTCTAACACAAATTAATATTCCAGCTATCTCAAAACGCGCCCTTCGATTACTGGGCGCGTTTTTGTGTCTGGGGTTTATGGCGGCCTGCGCTACTCCTCTACAAACCCTGAGCCTGCGTCAGAATCCACCCGATATTAGCCTGCAACGCGAGCTAGTGGACACACCTTTCTTTCCGCAAACCGAATATCATTGCGGGCCTGCGGCACTGGCTACCGTCATGCAATATTTTAATGTGCCGGTAATACCCGACGAACTGGCACCGATGATTTATACCCCGGGCTTACAAGGTGCATTACAGGTCGAAATGGTCGCTGCCAGTCGGCGTTTTGAAATGCTGCCGGTGCAGCACGATGGCAAGTTTGAGTCTCTACTGCGCGAAATTGAAGCCGGTAACCCGGTCCTTGTGTTGCAAAACCTCGGACTCGACAGTTATCCCTTCTGGCATTATGCCGTCGTGGTGGGCTACGATATCGAGACTCAGTCGATCGTGTTGCGATCCGGTACTATAAAGAGGCTGGTGCGATCATTTGAAGTTTTCGAACGTACCTGGCAGCGATCAGGTTACTGGGCTTTGATCATTGTGCCGCCGGATCAGGTTCCGGTTACTGCCAATGCTAAAAGCTATCTGCAGGCGGTGCTCGATCTGGAGCAGACCGGACATGTTGAATCAGCGAATAAAGCCTACGGAACAGCCACCCGACACTGGCCGGACAATCTGCTGTCCTATACCGGGTTAGGTAATACGGCTTATAGGTTGAATAATTTTGCTATGTCGGAACTTGCCTACCAGCAGGGCCTGACGCTATCTCCACAAAGCCATCAATTATGGAACAATCTGGCCTACGCCCAGGCCAGGTTGGGGAAAAAGGACGCCTCGATGGCCGCGATTAGCCGGGCTATTGAGCTTGCTCCGGACAATCAAAACTATCAGGATAGCTTGAGTGAGTTAAAGCAGTTGCTTGCGATTGAATAACCGCGCTTATAGCTTGTAGTCGGGTTCCTCACGATCGAGAATTTCTCGAATCTCGCGTAAGTGAGCGTCCGAGTAGCCGGTATTATCGACAAAGTCATCCCACTGGCGGGCGGTTTTTTCAGCTACGGCTTCGCTGACAATTCGTAATTCCTTGCCCGTCATCAAAGCGTTTATGTAGGTACAGCAGGCGCGTTCGAAATAATAGAGTTCGTCGAAAGCTTTGGCGATGGTGTCACCCACCGTCATGAAGCCGTGGTTGCCCATGATGAGGACACGATTATTGCCCAGCGTGGTGGTTAAGCGTTCAGCTTCGTCGCCGAGTCCCATGCCATCAAATCCATCATCGACTGATACGCGGTTGAAGAAGCGCATGGTGTTCTGGTCGATGGGTGGTAAGCCGTCCTGCTTAATCGAGGCCAGTACTGTCGCGTATTTTGAATGCACATGGAGTACGCATTTAGCCTGTGGCACATTTCGATGCATGGCACCATGAATCGCCCACGCGGTTGGGTCAGGGGCATTAGGCCTGTTCATGGTCGAATCGTCGTTGGCGTCGAGTAATAACAGTTCACTGGCGCGTATATTAGAGAAGTGACGCCCTAATGGATTAACCAGAAACTGACTGCCGTCGTCTGATACGGAGTAACTAAAGTGATTGGCCACCGATTCGTGCATGTCGAGCCTTGCGGTCATGCGAAATGCTGCCGCTAGATTGACGCGATGCTCCCAGTGCGGATCGGATTCGTCAGCTAGTTTGCGGGATTCAACCATAGATATAGACATGACAGGCTCCGACTAAATAAAAGCACAGTGTATCTTTTGTTTTACCCAATAAAAAGGCCCTCACGACGCGGAGGGCCTGTATTAAAGCAGTTGTTATCGGCGCGAATCAGGGCCGTACGTAGGAGTAGCCTTCCTCCTGTAATTCCATAACTCGCACGATTCCTGCGGGTACCCGTTGTACCCCTTCGAGCAAAACGGGCATCTTGCCGGTTTTCTTTGCCATGGCATTCATTGTATTTCCACAGGCACTGAAAGTGATATCCTGCATTGCCAGGCTTTTGATGCGAGTGGCTTCAGGGCTCTTGTCGGTTAGTAACTTAAGTCCAGGGCCCTGCGCGACTATCTCGATGATGACATTGTCAATACCCAGCTCCTTGGGCAAATTGTTGGCGATATTGATTGCCTGTATCCAGGACTTGGGGTCATCCTGTGGCACGTGAACAACCAGTTTACGTGCATCGTCACTTTTCATGCCATCCGCTTGAGCGGCACCCAGCGACAAGCTTAAGGCAAGTAAGGCCAGAGCGGACAGTTTGTAAAATTTCGATAGAGACTTCATTGATTACTCCTCAGTATTGTTGGATTTTTGCAGGTTCGATTTTATATCGGACTTATAGTGCAGGACTAGTTTAAACACACACCTATATTAATAGTTCCGTTTCCCCCGTAAACTAGGGGTAATTTGAATTTGCCCTAGAGTAAACCCTGGCTGTGGTGTTTAAGTCATTGATTCTAAGTATATTGCGGAGAATCGTATATATTACCGAATGGTTATTTGGTCCATGAATTATTTTGCGCACCTGGTTTTAGCCCAGCCAACCGTTGAGTCGACCGTTGGTAATTTACTGGGTGACTTTGCCAAAGGGGTCGATAGAAAGGCCTTGGCGGCAGGCATAGATGCCGGTTTAATGAATCATCGTGCGGTTGACCGTTTTACTGATTCGCATGAATCGATCCAGCGGCTTAAACGGTTTTTTAGTCCTCAGCGAAGGCGGTTTGCCGGTATTGCGCTCGATGTCTATTTCGATCATTTGTTAATGAAAAACTGGCAGATGTTCGATCGACGTCCTGTAGCCATGGTAATCGATGACTTTTACCAGCGCTTGATTGAAGGTCAAGCTTTAATGCCCAGCGATCAAATGCGCAGCACGACCCGACGGATGGTTGATTTTGACTGGTTTGGATCCTACCGGAATATCGAATCGATCGCCCATGCGCTGGATCGAATTGCGAGCCGGATTCGATTTAAAAATCAATTTCACGATGCACTTGAAGATTTAATAGCCAATCAGACGGATATCGAAGCGGTATTTCTCGATTTTTTCCCTCAACTCACAAAGCATGTTGGTGAGCTGCAAATCGAAGCCTAGCAGTCCACCACCTTTCCCGGGTTCATAATATTATGTGGATCCAGCGCCTGTTTAATGGTTCGCATTAAATCAACCGCAACATCGCCGTGTTCGTGGCGCATGTGTTTTAGTTTGCCCATTCCAATACCGTGCTCGCCGGTACAGGTGCCACCCATTGCCAGTGCTCTAGTGACCAGTCGCTTATCAAACGCTAAGGCTTTTTCAAACATGGCTTTGTCGTCTGGATCGAGGAATACAGTGGCATGGAAGTTGCCGTCGCCGACATGACCGATAATCGGCGCAAATAAACCGTGCTCGGCGATATCCTTCTGGGTTTCGACAATACACTCGGCCAGGCGTGAAATCGGTACACAAACATCTGTTACATAACCACGACTTCCAGGGATTACCGCCAGTCCGGCATAGTATGCGTCGTGACGGGCGCGCCAGAGACGTTTCCGGTCTTCTTCTTTGTCGGCCCATTGAAAACCACTGGCACCGAATTCTGCAGATATTTCTTCGAATAACTGAACCTGTTCAGCAACGCTATTGCGAGTGCCGTGGAACTCCAGGAACAGGGTGTCCAGCTCCGGGTAATCGGTTTTACTATAATTATTTAAGGCTTTCACATAAGCGGTGTCGACTAATTCTATGCGGGCTATCGGAATTCCCATCTGAATGGTCTGAATCGTTGCCTCGGCCGCTGAACTGACATCGGGAAAGCTTACGATAGCGGCAGAAATAGCTTCAGTTAATCCATAAAGACGTAGTTGAATTTCTGTGATAACGCCGAGAGTGCCCTCGGAGCCAACAAATAATTTGGTCAAGTCGTAGCCTGCGGATGACTTTCGCGCGCGGGTACCGGTTTTGACGATATCGCCGTTTGCGGTCACAACCGTGAGTCCGAGTACGTTTTCGCGCATGGTGCCGTATTTAACCGCGTTGGTGCCCGAAGCCCGGGTAGCGCTCATCCCCCCGATCGAAGTATCTGCACCCGGGTCGACCGGAAAGAACAGGCCCGTATCATGCAGGTACTGGTTTAATTGTCGACGTGTTACACCGGCCTCGACGCGACAGTCTAAGTCTTCGTTATTCACTTCAATAACTGCGTTCATCTGGCTCAGGTCAATACAGATACCGCCATGTTTCGCCTGCACCTGTCCTTCTAGTGAGGTACCGGTACCGTAGGCAATGACGGGGGTTCTGGATGCAGCGCAGAGTTTTACAATTTGAGAGACTTCCTCTGTTGAATGAGCG
>JAOUJX010000363.1 GCA_029882955.1 Gammaproteobacteria bacterium | reverse complement strand
CTATCCGCCAAGGCTCGGCGCGACCTGAATGGCGGCGCGATGTCGATGATCTTTCAGGAGCCGATGACCAGCCTCAACCCCTGCTTTACCGTAGGCGCACAAATCGATGAAATGATTCGTACTCACCGGGGTGGCAACCGGGCTGAACGCAAAGAGCGTTCGCTCGAATTACTCACCCAGGTTGGCATCCCCGATCCAAAAAAACGCTATGGAGATTACCCGCATCAAATGTCCGGCGGTATGAGCCAGCGCGTGATGATTGCCATGGCTATCGCCTGTTCGCCACGTCTGTTGATCGCCGACGAACCAACCACGGCGCTAGATGTCACCATTCAGGCACAGATACTCGACCTGTTGCTCGAGCTGCAATCGGAGCACGATATGGGGCTCATATTAATCACCCACGACATGGGTGTCGTCGCCGAAACTGCGCATCGAGTCGCTGTGCAATACGCCGGACAACAGGTTGAGATGCAGCCGGTCATCGAGCTGTTCGAACACCCCCGACATCCTTATACGTCAGCATTATTATCAGCCCTGCCAGAACGCGCAGGCAACCAGGCTCGCCTGCCCACCATTCCCGGAGTAGTGCCAGGTCAATATGATCGACCACAGGGATGCCTGTTCAATCCACGCTGCGAATTTGCCGACGATCAGTGCCGCAGCACGGAACCTGTCGTCGTCGAAGGCGATCAGACTTTAACTCTGTGCCATCACCCGTTGAGCTACCAGACGGAGTCGGCATCATGAACGAAGTCATATTACGGGCACGAAACCTGACCCGCTATTATTCGACAAAACAGGGGCTATTCAATCCAGCTGCTACAGTTAAAGCGCTGAATGGAGCCTCCTTCGATTTGCGCGCTGGCGAGACACTGGCGATCGTCGGCGAAAGTGGTTGCGGTAAATCGACCCTGGCTCGCGTGCTGACTATGATCGAGCCGGCTACCAGCGGCACACTTGAAATCGACAACAATGAAATTACTCTGGTTAGCGGCAAGCCTCCCGCTTTATTGAGGAAGCATGTCCAGATCGTATTCCAGAACCCCTATGGCTCACTCAACCCGCGCAAGACCGTCGCCGACATGCTCGAAGAACCCTTGTTACTGAATACCGATCTCGATGCCGCTCAAAGGCGCGCGGCCGCCGAAGAAATGATTGCCAAAGTCGGTATGCGCCCCGAACATGCCGACCGTTATCCACACATGTTTTCCGGCGGACAGAGACAACGCATCGCAGTCGCACGCTCATTAATGTTACGCCCGAAGATATTAATTCTCGATGAACCTGTCTCCGCACTCGACCTGTCCATTCAAGCTCAGATATTAAATCTGCTAAGCGACCTGCAGGACGAATTCGGACTCGCTTTTATTTTTATTTCACACGACCTTTCTGTAGTGCGTCGCATCGCCAAAGATATTATCGTCATGTATTTCGGCAAACCGGTAGAAGCCGGTTCCGCAGAAGAGATTTTCAGTCATCCAAAGCACCCTTATACCCAGGCGCTTTTTTCAGCTACACCCGTAGCAGACCCGAAGAGACGTAAGCAACGCATCCGTTTAACCGGTGAACCACCATCCCCGCTGGCACCACCGCCGGGCTGTGCTTTTGCGCCGCGTTGCCAACATGTGCAGGATAAATGTCGAGAGGACGAACCTGAGCTGGAGAAGCTCGGCGAAGTCGAGGTCGCCTGTTTTTATCCGGTTTCTTAGAACCGAATCTGTGGGGATTTTTATTTTTCTTCCCCCTTTCGATTCGAAAAAATCATAATATAGCTGGTGAACCAGAATAAGCGATTACGCTTCCTGCCCGTTGTTTCACTTAAAACACCATACTTAACAAAATCATTTACCAGAGCCGTGGCAGTATTATGCTTTATACCTAATTTTTTACCTGCTACGTTTATACTGATAAAGGGTATTTCATATAGAAACTGCATTAATTTTTGAGCGTTATTCTGCCTCCTTGTGCTGAAATGAGGCAGTACTTCTCGCTCTAGTCGCTCTTTTAATATCAGAATGTTCTTAAACACCTGAATAGAGTTTTCGGCCGTGTCCTTTACTCCATACAGGAAAAATACCAACCATTCCTTTAGTTGATTACTTTCACGCACAGCCATCAAACGATCCACATATTCTGTTTTATTACGTTCAAAATAGTCAGATAAGTAGAGTGCTGGTTTATCGAGTAAGTCATAATTTGCAAGGTATAAAGCAATCATCAATCGACCTAGACGACCGTTCCCATCGAGGAACGGGTGAATAGTTTCAAACTGGTAATGTGCTATGGCAATTTTTATCAGATGAGGAATATGCAGGCTTTGGTTGTGTAAAAAACTTTCCAGATCGCTCATTAGATCGGGTACGCCTTCCTGATGCGGTGGAATAAAAATCGCATTCTTCAAACTGGTACCTATCCAGTTTTGGCTACTACGAAATTCTCCGGGTAATTTAGTTTCACCACGCACTCCCTGCATTAATATTTTATGCGTTTCCCTGAGAAGCCGATTTGATAGAGGCAATGTTTCCAGTCGTGCTATTGCTGCATTTATCGCCTCTACATAATTTAATACTTCTGCACGGTCATCACGTTTCTCCGGGTCGATATCGCTTTCGTCCAGGAATACCTCTTCAATATTAGTTTGGGTCCCCTCTATTCGGCTCGATTGAGTAGCCTCTTTAACAATATGCATTTGAATAAAGAAGTGGACATCTGGTATTAATTGGGAAAAAGCATTTAATTCACCTACAGCACGATCAGCGTCGCTTAACAGGCTCTGTATTTCACCATCTGAAATTTGCCATAAATGGTTTATCGCTTCAGGCTCAAAACTTTTATACTGATATTGCTGTATCAATTTCCCAGCTTGATAATCCTTAATATCCACAGTTATCTCCAAATCCCTGTCACTTTCCGACATAACCAATTAGTTATGTCGGAAAGTACCTTTACTTCGTCGCTATGTCAAATACCACGATAGTTTTCGACATAACGATATTTGTATATCGGAAACTATTTCCTCAGTAACTTAAATTAAAGCCAATCAACAAACCATAAACCCCATCATCCACTCGCCCCAGACATCGGAATCTGGCTCACCGTTCTCGATATACCTTTTCGCCTTCTCAAGCTGACTCTGCGGCAATTCTGTCGCGGCTAAAAAATTATTCATAGCACGCTTTGGTTGTTCCGGATGCCCCTGAACACAAAGGATATTCTCACCGAGGATGTAAGCAAAATCAGGATATTCCTCACTGTGCGCAAACACCTGAGCCTGGTCAGGCAACCGCGTAACACGCTCCTGGTTAAAGTGATACAAACCTGTAGTTCCAGGTGTTTGCGCCATCCATTCAAAATGCTGCGTGATTTGGAGCATATAATTGCCGATCATCCAGCCACCTTCGTTGTGACCAACCTCGCCACCAAATGTCTTTGCCACTAATTGATGCCCAAAGCAGGAAGCGACGATACGCTTATTTTTCTGATCAGCCTCTTTGATTAAATCAGAAAGACGTTTTATCCAGGCATATTTATCATGCACACTGGCCGGACTGCCGGTGACCAGCATGCCATCGTAATGGTCGATGGAATCGGGAAATTGGTTTTCGGTAACATAGAAAATATCGAAGCTGGCCGCCGGATAAATCGGTGACAGCAGGTCGATAAATTTCTGCGAGTCGGTATGACCCTCGTCATCCGCCCAGTACTCACGCTGTACTGCATCGAGGATGGCTATATTGATGGTTTTACTCACAATCACTCCGAAAATCTAACTGTCGTTATTCTAAATCTATCATGGCTGTTACAATTGTGGAAAAACAATGTGACCAGATAATGACCCCTGAAGAATTCCGCAAAGCCGGACACCAGTTAATCGACTGGATAGCCGACTACCGTGAGCAGATCGAGACCATGCCGGTGCGTGCGCAGGTAAACCCGGGCGATGTGCGCAGTCAGTTACCAGTCCAACCGCCAGAGGACCCAGTAGGCATAGATCAACTACTCGAAGATCTGAACTCTGCCATCATCCCCGGCATTACCCAGGTGCAGCACCCGATGCATTTTGGCTGGTT
>JAOUJX010000362.1 GCA_029882955.1 Gammaproteobacteria bacterium | reverse complement strand
CACCGAAACCTGCGCCTGGGTCGGTGTACCGGGCAGAAACATCGCCTGTTCGTCATTCCAGATCGCTTTGGCGCCCGATTGCGAACTCAGATGTACCAGCGGACTCCAGCCACCCGAAACTGCAAGCAGATCGCAGGACAAATCCCATTCCGATCCGCTTACCGAACTCACAACATGCACGCCTCGAATATGTTTACTACCGGTGGTATCGACGACAACGCTACCGTTGTTAACTTCAATGCCGGCGCTGCGAACTGTATTGGCAAGCTCGCTGGCCGATTGTGTACGCGCATCGATTAACGCGACATTTTCGATCCCGGCGGCCTTACAGTCCAGGGCAGTCTGATAGGCACTGTCATTATTGGTGAATATCACCACCCGCTGACCCGGCTTTACCGCGTATCGATTGATATAGGTCGAGACCGCCGATGCCAGCAGTATGCCGGGGCGATCATTGTTGGGAAACACCAGGGGACGTTCAGCGGCCCCGGTCGCAAGCACAACCTGATGCGCACGGATCTGCCATATTTTTTCGCGCCCGGTTAGTCGCTCGGCAATCGGCAAATGATCGGTGAGGCGTTGATTCACGGTCAGAAAGTTATAGTCGTGATAGCCATAAGCGGTGCTGCGATTCAGCAGCTTAACTTCTTTCATGCCCTTCAATTCAGTGACCGCCCGCTCTATCCACTGGGTGGCGGGTCGACCATCGATGCGCGCATGACTATTTAAAGTCAAACCACCGAACTCAGCCTGCTCGTCTACCAGAATGACGCGAGCTCCGGCACGGCCGGCTGCCAGGGCTGCAGTCAGCCCGGCAACACCGCCGCCAACTACCAGCAGGTCGCAATGCGCGTGGCCATGCTCATAGCGATCCGGATCGTTCTCGCGTGGCGATTCACCCAGCCCCGAAGCTTTACGGATATAGTGTTCGTATTTCATCCACATGGCTTTCGGCCACATGAAAGTTTTGTAGTAAAACCCGGCCGGCATCATGCGCGCAAATGTGCTGTTAATCGATAACAGATCAAAATCGAGACTGGGCCAGCAATTCACACTATTGGCGCTGAGGTCTTTGTATAACTCGACCTGGGTGCCACGGGCGTTGGGAATCGTATATTCACCCTTTTCAAGCTGGAATATGGCATTCGGCTCTTCGGCACCTGCACTGACAATGCCGCGTGGTCGATGGTACTTCCAGCTTCGGCCAACCATATGGATGCCATTTGCCAGTAAAGCCGAAGCCAGGGTATCACCCTTGTGACCAGTATAAGTTTTTCCGTTGAAACTAAATTCGAGGGATTGCTCGCGATCAATACGACCACCTTCGGCAAGACGATACTTCTGACTCATGCCCGATCCTCCGATGGCGTTTCACCGATTTTGTAGGTCGATTTTATTTGATAACTCACAGTATCGCGCTCGGCATTAAAATAGCGCCGACATCCCGCCGCGTGCAACCACTGCTCGCGGTGCGCACCCTTTGGATTCTTACGCATGAACAGGTAATCCGCCCATTCGGCATCGGATAGCTTCCCGGTTTCCAACGGCCGCGCAATATGTGCTTCTCCGGCGTAGGAAAATTCGCTTTCGTCGCGTTTGCCGCACCAGGGGCATTCAATCAGTAACATCGTAATAATCTCCTAGTGGGCAACGCCAGCGGCGCCGTGCTCATCGATAAGATGGCCGGTGACGAAACGGTCGAGGGCAAAAGGCCGATTCAGATCATGCGGTTGACCGGTTGCGACATTGTGGGCAAATACCCAACCAGAGCCCGGCGTCGCCTTAAAGCCACCGGTACCCCAGCCGCAATTGAAATAAAGTCCTTTCACCGGCGCATTGCCGATGATCGGGCAGGCATCCGGCGTGGTATCGACGATACCACCCCACTGGCGGTTCATGCGCACGCGGCTGAAGATCGGGAATAATTCGACGATAGCGGAAACCGTATGTTCGATACCGGAAAAACTACCGCGCTGGCCATAGCCATTGTAACTATCGATACCGGCACCGATGACCAGGTCACCCTTATCGGATTGGCTGACATAACCGTGCACCGCATTCGACATCACCACGGTATCGAGGATGGGCTTGATCGGTTCGGAGACCAGCGCCTGTAGAGGGTGGCTCTCAATCGGCATGCGAAAACCCGCCATTTCGGCCAGTACCGAACAATGCCCGGCGACCACGACACCGACTTTCGGTGACATTATTTTTCCACGGCTAGTTTCAACACCGGTAACCGCGCCGTTCTCCTGCAGAATCGAAGTGACCTCGCAATTCTGGATGATATCGACGCCGTATTTGTCGGCACCGCGAGCAAAACCCCAGGCCACCGCATCGTGACGAGCAACCCCGCCGCGCGGCTGGAAAGACGCACCCATAATCGGATAGCGGCACCCCTGGTCGATATTAATATGCGGAATCGCAGCCTTGATTTCCTGCGGAGTCACAACATGGCCGTCGATGCCATTCAGTCGATTAGCATTCACACGACGCTGGATATCGCGCATGTCCTGTAGCGTATGCCCGAGGTTATAAACCCCGCGCTGGCTGAACATGACGTTGTAATTCAGGTCCTGACTCAGGCCTTCCCAAAGCTTCATGGATTTTTCGTAAAGATGCGCGGATTCATCCCAGAGATAATTCGAGCGCACAATAGTGGTATTGCGACCGGTATTGCCGCCACCGATCCAGCCTTTTTCGAGCACGGCGATGTTTTTCATACCATGCTCTTTGGCCATGTAATAAGCCGTCGCCAACCCATGCCCGCCACCGCCTACGATAATGGCGTCGTATTTCTGTTTGGGTTCCGGACTGCGCCAGGCGGCGGCCCAGTTCTGGTGATAGCTCATCGCATTGCGCGCGAGCGAGAAAATCGAATATTTGCTCATAATAAACCACGGTTATGAAGGCGCAGAACTAGCTGCACTAGTAGTACGTGAGGTTACTCATTGGTAGCGGTATAGACAATAGCTAGCTGCGTTATTTTATATTCTGATTGCGTCAGATTTAGTCTAAACTCCCCCTCATTAAACAACCTGTAGTCAATTAATTTAACCGATGCATACCAGCCAGATACAACAACAATTTCTCAGCCTACGTAGTAACCGTAAGTTTGAAGCCTTCGTTATTGCCATCATCATTCTTTCCGCAGTGTTAATCGGTGCGAGGACTTACGACATACCAGGGTACGCGCTGGATATTATCCACCTGCTCGACTGGTTCATAACATTAATCTTCCTGCTGGAAATTAGCATTCGTTTTCTGGGTGAAGAACGCAAACGGGATTTTTTCAAAAACGGCTGGAATATTTTCGACACCGTCATTGTGTTTGCCAGTCTAATACCGATTCAGGATGGCGAAATGGCATTGCTTGGACGCCTGGTGCGAGTGTTTCGTGTGTTACGACTGGTTTCCATCGTGCCGGAAATGCGCATTCTGGTAAACGCCCTGGTTAAGGCGCTACCACAATTATTTTATGTGGTTATTTTGATGTTCGTGATTTTTTATATTTATGGCGCCGCGGGCAGCATGTTTTTCAACCTGATTAATCCCACTCTTTGGGGTGATGTCGCGACAGCAATGCTGACGCTATTCCGGGTCATGACTTTCGAAGACTGGACCGACGTCATGTACGAAACCATGGCTGTTTATCCGATGAGCTGGACCTATTACCTGACTTTCATTTTCTTTACCACATTTGCGTTTCTCAATATGGTCATCGGCATAGTGGTGAATACGCTGCACAAGGAGAACGAACTGGAAGAAGGGACCGATAATGCCAGTTCAAAAAAGGAGCTACAGCGGCTTGAACAAAAGATTGATGACATCAGGTTACTCATCGAAGATCGATTAAAACCTGGAAGATAGTTTTTACGACCGTCTTCAGAGTAACGCCATGTAGTGGATCGCCCGATCTCGCTTCAGGCGTCTGGTGGAACCGGGCTGGCGTCACTTGCCGATGACTTCGAGCGGTCTTTTTTAACCCGGATTTTCTGACCGTCAAGATCACTACCATTAAGTGAGATCATGGCTGCTTTTGCATCACCCTGTTTGGGCATTTCGACAAATCCG
>JAOUJX010000361.1 GCA_029882955.1 Gammaproteobacteria bacterium | reverse complement strand
GGAAAAGCTGATAGGTTTGGGTGATTTAACCGCCTCTCCATTTTCTACCAGGCTGTGCTTTTCGAGTAAATCTATGAATCGACTTGCCTGACTACTGGTGGAAACCTCTATCGCACTCCAGGGGCCAATCGATCCCAACAGAGCCAGTAAGGCCAGCATGATTGGCAGGAATTTAATATGGAAACGATCCTTTTTTATAATCACTAGAACAACAGCAAGTACAAACCAGACACCCAGCATCGCGACCGCATATCGTGCCTCGGTGACACCGTATTGGTTTATTCGAACACCGATGGCGACCGCCAGTAAGAAAATCGGAACAATTAGTGCGTGATAATAATATCGGTCGAACAGCTGCAACAATTGGGTGCCGGTATTGCGAATTGGGTAGGCTAACAATTTAGTCGCTATACCTATAGAGCCGAAAGTACAAATCATCCAGCCCAAATTGCCGCGCGGCAGTTCCCATTGGGCTACTATTTTGAAGAAATACGCATACAGAATTACCATATAGGTAATCATCATCGGTGTAAGAAGATAATTGGTAATAAATCGGACTCCCCAGGGGAACTCGCAACCCTCCTCCTCAAAATCGAATTGCTCCGAAATATTCGATAATACGTAGATGGGAAACAAAATACTGCCACTGAGCAGCCAAACGTCTCCATAAGCCTCCGAGGGTATGTCCATTTCAAACAAATAGCCGATACTAAGCAGGCTTAGCGAGATACCCGCACCCAGAATTAGTGCGGCGATGCCGCCAAAGAAAACTGCCACGCCGGTCTGATAATTAAAATACCAGACCGATGATGCGTCACTGTTACGCCTGCTGTAAGGCGCAAACAGCAAACTCAATCCGATAGCTAAAGAGAAAAAGGCGTAGGTTTCCTCACTGGTAAGGCCGACGATTTCCCACACGAAACCGACGATGATTAGTATTACGACTATTGCACCACCTGCTTGCTTGAAGGTGGACCAGTCTTCGCTCTCACCAAACAGTTTCATAGAAGTTAGTGCTACCGAGGAAAACAAACTGACGACCATTAATTTTCCGATAATTTCGTCACTCGCTAATTCGACTTCATGAATTAACTGTAAGCCGAAAACAAAGGTAGCCAGTACCGCGATAACAGATAAAGGAAAACGTCGAAATGTCGCCATAACCACAGGTATAAAATTACCCCAACTTGCAGGGTTGAATATTATTTTTATATTAGCCACTTGTTCCCCATTATTATTTTCGTTAATAAATATTTAATTGATTTTAGTCAGCATGCTTCTTCTGACGTTTATTTGCAATTCCAGTTCGAGCACCGTTTTCAAATTTAGTCTTATCGAACTCAAGAAGGCCCTTTTGGCCGGAATATTGGTAGTCAAGATTGAGCGCATGCTTGATTATATCTGCCCCCACTTCCATGTGTTCCTCCAATACGATAAATATTAACTCGAACTGCTGGCGTAGCGAAATCTTCCAGCTTCTACCTGCTAGTCGATAAAGTGCATCACTAAACTGTAAAAAACGAGAAAAAGGATCTTCATCAAGAATCAACGGCAAGGTATGTTTAAACCGCCCCGAATTACCAATCAGGTCCCAAAACCTTGCGAAACGATTCACCCTTTGCATACTTTGGAAATCGATGTCTCGGGTACTTAAAATATTATAAGGAGATTTCGGGTTATATCGCATTTGATAGTCGTCGCTATGGCGATTGATCGGCGCGCCACGCAGGCGCTTGAGTATGCCCAGTTGAATTTCCTGTGGTTTGAGTTCGACCAGTTGATTAAAGCTGTTGGCGAAATTCTCCAGGCTATCTCCCGGTAAGCCGAAGATTAAATCGGCGTGGATATGGGCTCCGGTATTGCCTCGTAACCAGCGTAAGTTTTCGCAGGTCTTATCGTTATCCTGCCGACGGCTGATTAAATTCTGGATATCGGGATCGAAGGTCTGTACCCCAATTTCGAATTGGAGAGAATGAGGTGGAAATTTAACCAGCGTCTGCTTGAGTAAGTCGGGTAGCTGATCGGGAATGACTTCGAAGTGCAGATAAAGGTCGTCGCTCATACGATCCAGAAAGAACTCGAGTATGGCGACGCTGCTACTCACCTTTAAATTAAAAGTGCGGTCGATGAATTTAAAGTTACGTGCACCGCGCTCGTGTAGCGCAGCCATTTCTTCGAGAAATTGATTAAGTTCGAAAGGCTTTGCGGTTTTGTCTAATGCCGACAAACAAAACTCACATTTGAATGGACAGCCGCGCGAGGCCTCGACATAAATGAGCCGGTTGCGTATGTCATCCTCGGAGTAATATTGGTAGGGCAGGATAAGCTGGTTTAACGGTAACGCTTCTCCTTCAATCAGACGGTTTAACACGGGGCGTTGATTGATAAGATCCGCACACAATCGATAAAAACTGCTTTCGCCGGGACCGGTAATAATATGGTCGACCAGTTCAACCAGAGCGGGCTGGTCGTTAGCAAAGCTGACTTCCGGGCCGCCTACAATGATTTTGACCCGGGGTGCGATCTGTTTGAGTAAAGCGATGACTTCGGTGGTCTCCTCGACGTTCCAGATGTAAATGCTGAAACCGATGATTAGAGGATTGTGCTTGAGTAATTTTTCTGCGATGTCAATCGCTCTTTCCTGAATGGTGAACTCGCAGATTTTGGCGCAGGATTTCAGCTCGTGGAGATTGGCATATAGATATCGCAGTGCAAACGCGGTGTGCATATAGCGTGCATTGAGGGTGGTAAGCAGGATTTTGGTAGGCATTACCGAAGCATGCCTGTTATGCGATAAATTGACAATTCCTGCCTGAATTCTTGGCTTGATAAAGCGCAGTATCGGCTCGTTCGTAAAGCGACTCGATGGTATCGTTCTCGAGGGGTTCGGTTAATCCGGCAGAGAGCGTTAATACGACCCGTTGCTGATTACAATGGATGCTACTATTGGAGATTGTCTCGCGTATTTTATCCACCAGCGGGGCCGCCTTTTCAACCTCGGTACTCGGTAGCAGCAATACGAATTCCTCGCCACCGATACGGAAAAGCGAATCGGACTTGCGAATTTTGCTCATCATCACCCTGGCAACTATTTGAAGCGCCTTGTCGCCGGCACTATGGCCGTAGGTATCGTTGATATTTTTAAAGTGATCGATATCTAAAATGGCATAGGTGAACGAAGTGCCATAGCGTTGCCAACGGGCAATTCCCTGTTCTAAATGCTCGTCGTAAGATAGGCGGCTACCGGCGCCGGTCAATCGGTCGAACATTAACTTCTCGTGATTCTCGTCGAGTTTTTTCTTCAGTATGCGAGTCTTCTTATCCATCTCCGAGATCTGCGCGACCAGATGATCGTTGCGTTGGTTGATAGACTCCTGACGCTGGTTGGCGCGGCTAACAAAATCTTCTATACCGCTTTGTATCTGGTTAAGATTCTTTGCCATGATGTTTTTTAGCTGACCGATCTCACTGGCGTTATCGAAATCAGCCTCTATGGTTTTCATGCTGTTCTGCATCATTAACTGCAAAGACTGGCGGTCTTCGCTGTTCGACTGGTGGTCTTTCCTGTCGGCAACCATGGCTTCGGATATCTTACTGAGCTGCTGGGTCACTTTGATGATGAAGTCTTCCAGCTCGTACTTTTCCATGTTGAGCTTTTTCAACGTATCGGAAATGCTGCCGACGATCTGATTTAGAATTTCCGGCCAGGCTTCATCCTCTATTTTATCGGGAACTTCGGTTTGTAGTAACTGTGCCGAATCACCAGCACCCTGAATCACGGCCAGCCTTTCCAGTAGCGTAGTCAGTACCTGGTTAATCGAAACATCCTGCTTCAAATTTTCCGGCGCAGTAGTATTGGCAGAGATAACGCCGTCGTTACTGAAATTTTGCTTAATAAGACCGGACAATTGAGCAATATGTGGTTTTACTGCAGTCTTGTTTTTAGCCTGGTCAAGGGTGTCCAGTAAATCGTCGCAGACCTGTTTTAATTGCTCGCGTTGATTGTCTTTAAATTCGATGGCCTGAAGCAAATCGAGTAGTAAGGCGGCGGGTTCCCGGGCGTCTGTTTTGGCTGGACTTTTC
>JAOUJX010000046.1 GCA_029882955.1 Gammaproteobacteria bacterium | reverse complement strand
GCCGATAATATAGATTCTTTTTTTCAGGAATTAGACGCTTATTTCGATGCCAGACTGGCTTTTCCTTTACCACATAATTTTAAATTTCTGGCCGCCACCACCCTGCATGAGCATTCCATGAAATCTAAAAGGGGTCAGGATGACAGACTGAACAGCTGTTTTTTTGCTGCCGCGGATGCAATCAACCAGACTTTAACCCAACTTAAATCCAGAATCAAAACCAGCGCCTTACTAGAAGCTTTCGACTTTATTTTGCAACAGGTCAAAAGATCAAAAGAGGTCAATAGATTACAAGCCTATCAGGATCAACTCGATGTATTGTTGCGGGCTTTACGTAGTAGTTCAGGAGATGAATTAGCCCGGGTTTTAAGAGGTCAATTTCCGGTCGCTATGATAGACGAATTTCAGGACACCGATTCGATTCAGTATGGCATATTTAAAACTTTATACTATGCCCAGGAAAAAGTCAGTCTGACCCTGATCGGAGATCCGAAGCAGGCTATTTACAGTTTCCGTGGTGGCGATATTTTCACCTACATGAAAGCAAAAAATCTACCGGCTATGCAACAATACACTCTGCAAACTAACTGGCGTTCACAGCCTGATCTGGTCAATGCAGTTAACCAGTTTTTTAGTTACCGCGAACAAAGTTTTATATACTCTGATTCTATTGCCTTTACCCCTGTCGAAGCTAGTCTGCAAAATTCTGCTAATTTTCTGACGGTAGATAAGGTTGCCGAACCTCCTATCTCGCTGTGGCACATTCCGTTACGTGCCGATGGTAAGCCATTCAGCAAAACCGAAGCCAGTCAGCACTTAAATCAGGCGACTGCCTCAGAAATAGCAAGACTGCTTAAGGCCGGTAGAGAAGGTCGAGCTCAAATCAACGGTGAACCACTACGCAGCGGGGATATTGCTGTTTTAGTGCGTACTGCCTTCCAGGGCGAGGGCCTGCGGCGTGTTCTCGAATCCAAAGGCATCCACTCAGTCACCATCGGTAGAGATAAAGTGTTCGATAGCGACGAAGCGTCCGGCTTATTTCATCTCCTTGATGCAATCGCCCACCCCGAAGACCGCCAACTGGTCCGTCGCGCATTGGCAAGTTCAGTACTGCATTTCACTTTGTCAGAACTAACGGATCTTACCAGTGACAATTCGAACTGGCAGAAATGGTCCAGTCAGTTTCAAGATCTCCATGAAATATGGCAGGCTCGGGGATTTATTCCCATGTTTCAGCAATGTCTGCAAAAATTTAATCTTGGTCAAAAGCTTTCGATGCGCGAACATGCAGAACGCCGGCTGACCAATTTACTACACCTTGTTGAGCTATTGCAGCAGCAGTCCAGCAAAAGTGCCGGCATTGACGGCTTACTCAACTGGTTTCTTCGTCAGATAAATACGTCTGACTCGGAGGAGGCAGAGCTACGCCTGGAAAACGATCAGGCACTGGTCAAAATCGTTACCATTCATAAGAGTAAGGGACTGGAATATCCAGTGGTGTTTATACCCTACCTCTGGAGCTGCAATTCAGTAGCCGGATTGAAAAACGGCATATTACATTTTCACGATGCCAGTCTAGATTCAGTTTGTGATCTGGGATCGGAAGAATTTAACCGACACTGTTTACTGGCTGACAAAGAGCGTCTGGCGGAAGACATCCGGCTATTGTATGTCGCGCTCACACGAGCCCGCAGTAAAGTTTACCTGGCCTGGGGAGTGGCCGGGTCGGCAAGCCGAAGTGGGAATAGCAGTCAAACTGCACTGGCCTATTTGTTGCACTCAAAGCAGTCCGCCGAGGATCTGGAAACAGAGATCGCTAGTGGTATTTCACATTCAGATAATTTATTCGAAGAGCTACAAACCTTCGTTAAGTCGGCTGATCGTGCTATTGAATTAACAACCCTACCATGCATCGAACAGAACATTATTTTGTCTCCCGGCCATTCTCTTTCAGCCCCCTTACAGGCCCGTAATTTCCTCGCCTCAATCAGTAGTTCCTGGCGCATCAACAGTTTTTCGAACCTCACGCGGGATATCCACCAACAACCACAGGCCGGAACTATGTCGCGGACAGCCGATGCCATACTTAATTTTCCGGCAGGAAGTCATGTTGGATTGTTATTGCATTCGATGTTTGAACACCTCGATTTTCAAGGTGACATCGACTTGCAGTGTCAGAACTTAATTCCACGTCTTGCACCGCGTTTCGGACTGGATAGTGACGCCCATCAGCCAGTTTTATCAGACTGGGTCATGCAGGTACTGCAAACCGAACTGGTTCAACCCGGCCTCAAATTATCGCTCTTGTCCAGTCAACAGCGATTGAATGAAATCGCTTTCGATTTTGCCATCGACAATGCCGATATAGGCCAGCTAAATAAATTGCTCTCCGACATTAGTGGTGAGCAATTAGAAGACCTTACCGCGCATAATTTTCGCGGTTTAATCACAGGTGTAATAGACCTGGTTTTTGAATACAGCGGTAAATACTATCTAGCCGATTATAAAAGTAACTTACTCGGAACCCATCTGCAGGATTACAGCCCGGCTCTTTTACAACAGGCCATGTATGACAGGCGCTACGATTTACAGCTTTTAATTTACACCATCGCGTTACACCGCTATCTACGAAAACGCATCCCTGACTACGATTACGAAACACATTTTGGCGGGTCGTATTATCTTTTTATTCGCGCTATGCGTCCCCACAGCGGCTCAAAATACGGAGTTTATTTCTACCGACCAACTTTATCTCAGATACAAGCTCTGGATAAATTATTCGCTTGTTCGGGAAGCGGTGCAGGGGGTCATCTATGACCTCGCTATTGAAAAACCTGCTCGGGCAAGCGGCAATTTACCCTTTGAGTTATTACTTTGCTCGCTTCATCGCCGAGCAAAGCGACGAAAATATCGATAGCCTGACTGCGCTCAGCGCTGCACTCGTGAGCGAGGCAAACCAGCAGGGACATGTCTGTATCGATCTCGAGCAAATGCAACAGAAACTAATCTTTAACTGTGAAGGTTTATCTAATTCGGAGCTAATAACCGGTATCAGTACTGCTCAATGGTGCCAGGATTTGCTCCAAAATCATTGCGTCGGTTTGCCCGGAGAAATAACGCCACTGGTACTGGAAAATAGTCGTCTCTACTTATACCGATACTGGTTTTACGAGACCCAGGTTGCTCAGGCCATAAGATCACGTCTGCAAACCCAGCATCAGCTCGATTATGAATTGCTCTCTAAGCAACTCGACCAGCTCTATCCTAAATCAACTGACCAGCGCTTAAGCGAACAGAAACTCGCCGTTGCGCTTTCCGTAATTCAAAAATTCGCCGTTATTTCCGGTGGCCCCGGCACTGGCAAAACCACCACCGTCATTAATATACTGGCGGTATTATTGTCACAATCTTCCAATACAAGAATCGCTCTAGCCGCACCCACCGGAAAAGCCGCGGCACGCATGATGGATTCGATTAGAAGCGGGCTTGAAAATAGTCCGATCGACGACAGCATCCGCGAACTCATCCCCACCGAGGCCAGCACAATCCACCGCCTGCTAGGATACAGAGCAAAGGGGTTTCACTACTCGCACCAACATTTATTGCCTGTTGATTGTGTCGTCATTGATGAGGCCTCAATGGTCGACCTGACACTTATGTATCGACTGCTGGACGCGCTACCCGGTCATGCTCGAATCATATTACTTGGAGACCGTGATCAACTAGCAGCGGTCGCTGCGGGTAATGTGCTTGGTGATATTACTGGTAAGGGTCGAGTCATCCAGTATTCTACCGGTTTAACAGAAAAACTAGGCAAAATACTCTCTGAGCCTTTAACCGATATTCCAACCTCAAACAGTTCTCCAGCCATTGCCGACTCAATCGCTTTGCTAAAACAAAGCTATCGTTTCTCTCAACAAAGTGGCATCGGCCAGCTCGCCTCACTGGTTAATCAGGGCGACATAGCCGGTGTAGTATCACTGTTGCAGTCCGGTTGCAGCGAAATTGAATGGTTTTCGAACCAGGTCGACCGGCCTGAGCAATCTACTCTCGATCATATTCTTGCCCATTATCGGGCAGTCGTTACCAGCGATAATGTCGAAACAGCTTTCAACGCGTTTGAATGTTGTCGCGTACTCTGCGCGATGCACTCCGGTCCATTTGGCGATATAGAAATGAACCAACGAATCGAAGCAGCTATGCGACTAAAGCACTGGATTAGCGGCGAACCAAATTTTCATGCCCGACCTGTTCTAATTCTTTCCAACGATTACGAATTGGAGCTTTTCAACGGAGATATTGGTTTACTCTGGCGCGATAAGAACGGCCTATTACAGGCTTTTTTCCGCGATACTCGTCAGGGCATACGTCATTTTCCGATCAATAGCCTACCCGAGTATGAAAGTGCCTGGGCGATGACAGTCCACAAATCGCAAGGCTCGGAATTCGATTCCGTGGTGCTGGTTCTACCGCCGTCTAACTCCTCGGATGCCCTGTCTCGTGAGCTGCTTTATACCGGCCTTACCCGGGCAAAAAACAAATTGGCCATTCACGCTACCACATCTACTCTGGAAACTGCCTGTCGAACTACCAGGCAACGTTATTCAGGGCTTGCGTCAAAGCTCCTGTGGGAGTAGTTTTTGCCACATGTGGCTTTTCTGAGAACCAGGTCAAAACAACTACTTCTTCTTGCTTTTTCACTAATTTGTACTAAACAGAAGGAACGGATTAGAAAAGCCTCCAACGATCATAACGTTGGCGTTTAGTTTCACAGCATATACATTAATCATTTATGAATAATATCAACCTCGGTAAAGCTTTAATTGTAGACGACGAAAAAACTAATCGTCTTATATTGAAGTCACTGCTGAAGAAACAGGGCTATGACTGTATCGAGGCAGTTAACGGGCGGGAAGCTGTGGAGCTGTTTCATGAACAAACCCCAAGCATCATATTTATGGATGTGATGATGCCAGAAGTAGATGGTTACGAAGCAGCCCGACAGATCAAGGCGGCCTCCGGTGAGCACTTCGTACCAATTATATTTCTCACCGCCATGACCGACGAGGAGGCCCTGGGGCGCTGTATTGATGCGGGTGGTGACGACGTTCTAGTCAAACCTTACGACAGTTTTATCCTGAGTACAAAAATACGTGCCATGCAACGAATCTCAATGCTGAACAGGGAAGTCCAGAGTATGTACCGCATGATACACCGCGAGCAGGAGATCGCCGAATCTGTTTTTATCAATGCAGTTCAGGGTCATAATATTTCAAACCCGCACATAAAAAGTAAAATTCGCCCGGCGAGCACATTTAGCGGCGATATGATGCTCTCGGCTTATTCACCTTCTCTGGATCTGTTTTTCTTAATAGGTGACTTTACCGGGCATGGACTTTCAGCGGCACTTGGTGCGATGCCCGTTTCAGAAGTATTTCACGCCATGGTTTCCAAAGGTTTCAGAGCAGAAGATATACTTAACGGTATTAATAAAAAACTGAAATCACTATTGCCCGTCGGTATGTTTTTTGGCGTGCAGCTGGTAGTCGTCGATAAGCAACTCGAGTACGCCACCGTTTTCAATGCAGGTATGCCTGATTTACTGGTTGTCGATGGTGCTACCAATGAAGTCTCTCATCGAATCATATCTAGCGGTTTACCACTTGGCATAGTCGCGGATATTAATGCCCGGGAAATCTGCGAATTCGTCCCCATAAAACCAAACGATAAAATCCTGATGTATAGCGATGGACTAATCGAAGCGAGAAACTCAGAGGACGAAGAGTTTTGCGAATCGCGATTGATTAATGCCATTAACCAGGCACCATCAAATAAGGTGTATGACCATATTTTCCAGAGACTGGATCTTTTTTGTGGAGACATAGCACAGGTCGACGATGTTACGCTGGTCGAATTAACCTGTTTAAAAGAGCTGGTGTTGAACGAGGAGGTTATCGGTCCTCAACACCCTGCCCCAAAAACCCTAAGTAACCATGGCGAGTGGAAACTCGCTCTTAATTTCTCAGGCAAACGCCTACGCGAAACTAACCCGGTTCCAATTATAGTTAATCACATACTGGAAATGGAAAACTTCGCTGAAGAGCGTCAATCATTTTTCACGGTCATCACCGAGCTTTATAAAAACGCTCTCGACCACGGCGTCCTTGGGCTGGAATCGAGTTTGAAGTCGGATCATTCCGGCTTTAGCGGTTATCATAAAGAACGCAAGGCTCGCCTTTCAGCACTTGAAACCGGTTATGTGAATTTCGAGCTGGCCGTTGAACAATTAGGCGACCGGAGGAGTATTCATTTGCGCATAGAAGACAGCGGCGAAGGGTTCGATTACCAAAATTATCAGCCTGAGGAAGAAGACACTGCGACACTAAGTGGCAGGGGCTTAATTCTAGTCGAAAACTTGTGTGATTCTCTGTCATTCGAGGGAAAAGGTAATATTGCTATAGCGTCCTTTATCTGGGTTAGCTAGAAAATCCATGCATCACATAAAATGAATCGCTTAAATCGTGAGAAAAACATGCCCCATAACGATACTACAGCCATCGACCACGCCACTTTTAATCAACTCAGGGAAGATATGGGTGACGATATTGAAGAGCTGATCCCTATTTTTATCGAGTCTACACAGGAAATCTTAGCCGCGTTGGAGCAGGCCTTCAGCGATAGTGATATTGAAGCATTCACGCGCCATGCCCATAGCCTAAAATCAAGCAGTGCTAATCTTGGCGGTCACAGGCTCTCAACTCAGGCGGCGAGCCTGGAAGCACAGGCCAATGCTGGAAAAATGCCGGCATCTTCAAATTTTATACAGCAATTAAAATCTGAATTAGAACAAATAGAAGCCGAACTTATCTAATCTAGCCGCCTGATTTCTGATCTCAGGCGGACTCACCGAAATTACTGATTTAGTTCTTTATTAGCCAAAAAGTCGATCACCTGTATTAAACGCTGATTACTGCCGGCCATTCCAGCAGAAGTCAGATATTTTCCATTTACAATTAACGAAGGTACGCCACGGTGACCATATTTCTGCTCAATCTTTGAATTCTTCCGGAAAAGTGCATCTACTGGAAATGAATTATAAACTTCTCGAAATTTGGCTTCATTAACGCCCAGTGTAGCAACGAACTTAGCAATATCATCGAAACGATTTAAGCGCTGACGTTCGACATGGATAGCATCGAATAATTTACTGTGAACTTTCTCCAGCTCTCCCATTTGCTTCAGGCTGTAATAAGTGCGTGCGTGATCTCCCCAGCGCGGATTTAAAACCGAAGGAACCTGCTCGAATATAATGCCCTGAGACAAATTAGCCGACCAATTCTGAACAAAGGGCTCAAAGGAGAAACAATGCGGACAACCGTACCAGAACATTTCGGTAACGACGACCTTATCCGGACTAGAGGTATTTACTGGCGGGTTAATGAGCTGATAGTCGACCCCTTCGACAAATGCCTGCTGAGCCAGCAGCTGCGTGCTGAAAATTAAACCAATGAGAAGGCCGGAAATGCTTTTTTTAATCATGAGAATTCCTCTTTAATAAAGTACTGTCTTCACTTCGACACCGGGAGTTTAAAATGCTAAGGCCGAACCCAGGCTGAATAAGTTCGAAGTAAATATTAACGGTTTGAGAGGCATAAGCCCTCCTGTTAAGAGGGCTTGTCGCTTTATTACTGCAATCCTGCTATGTAAGCCGCGACAGCCTGCATTTCGCTTTCTAACATTCTCTTTGCTACGTTTTGCATCATTTTACCCGAGTCGTTACTGCGCGAACCATCTTTGAACTTATTTAGCTGCATCACAATATATTCTGGATGCTGACTTTTTAGAGAAGGGAAGGACGCCGGGCCGTTACCGTCACCCGATGGGCTATGACAGCCGATACAGGCTGGAATCGAAGATTCGGTGATACCACCACGGTAAATATTTTCACCCAGCGCCACCAGGTCCGCATTGAACGCACCGCCTTTGATTGCCTGACTGGCGAAATAAGCCGATATGTCGGCTATATCAGCATCACTCAAAGCTGCGACCATACCTTTCATAACGGCATCTTCACGACTACCATCTTTAAAGTTGCGAAGTTGTTTACTCAGGTAACTAGCATGCTGACCAGCCAGTTTCGGCCAGACTGCATTGACACTATTGCCATCCTGTCCATGGCAGCCTGCGCAAATAGCACTCTTAGCTTTTCCAGCATCAACGCTCGCTGCGTTCAGGCTGAACGATATCAAACTGCAAAATCCGATGATGATAGCTCCAAGACGGCTCGGTTTCATGTTTTCTCCTAAGTAATTCAAGTACGGAAATTTTGGGCGAGAATGTATATCATACACCAACCCCGCGTTCAACAAGAGCTTAACAAACTGTATGACTAATTCTTTCCGACAGGCCAGCTTCCTCACTAGCGCCTACGAAATTTCGCAGCTAATTCCCGATCAAGGCTACGAGATAGCCTTCGCAGGACGCTCTAATTCTGGCAAATCGAGCGCTATAAACTGCCTAACTGACCAGAAAGGTTTATGCAAAACCAGCAAAACCCCCGGCCGTACACAACTCATAAATTTTTTTACCCTGGGAAATGAAAAACACCTGGTCGATCTACCGGGTTATGGTTTCGCCAAAGTCTCAAAAAAGATGCGAAGCCACTGGGATCTGGTACTAACAACCTATTTATTACATCGTGAAGCTTTGAAAGGACTCGTCATCGTGGTCGATATTCGTCGTGGTATTAGCGAACTTGACCAGGGGCTGATCGACATGATCGGAGATAGTTTGCCACTTCATATCCTCCTCACCAAATCTGATAAATTATCCAAAGGGGCGGCCCGGGATGAGATATTAAAAGTCCAGAAGAATATCGGTAGCGATAATCTTTCTGTCTCCAGCTTATCGGTATTGACCAAGCAGGGGCTGGAGCAACTCGAGGCAAGGTGCGCGAGTTGGCTCGATATCGATAAATAGTATCCGCTCAAAAAAAAACCCTGACAGTAAACTATCAGGGAAAAAGGGTTTGAACCGGATGGGGTTTCCGGATCAATGTCCGCTCATAGGAGGGAGAACGGACTTTTGCGCTGGGCTATAGCGCAAAACTCTAAGACCTTTGTTAAATGACAAAGTTCTATCGTATTCCCTCTTTATAGTTCAAATTGAAAAAAAAGATTAAAAAAATCGTCTATTAACGACTTTATTTAAAACTTCAACTAATCAGCTAGTGTGCTTCATGCCAGTTGCTGCCAATTCCGGTATCAACTTCCAGTTTTATCGATAATTTGGCCGCTGAAGTCATCAGGCGAGAAATGTTTTCACGATTAAGCTCCACTTCATTATTATCTACCTCGAACACCAACTCATCGTGTACCTGCATGATCATTATTGTGTTACTACCTTCCTCAACCAACCAGTGATGCACATCGATCATGGCTCGTTTAATGATATCAGCGGCGGTTCCCTGCATCGGCGCATTGATAGCCGTACGTTCGGCGTACTGGCGTTGCATCGCATTTTTCGCATTAATATCGGGGAGGTAAAGTCGTCGTCCAAATACGGTTTCTACAAAACCCTGATCACGCGCGAGTTGCTTGGTATCTTCCATATATTTTTTCACGCCTGGATAGCGCTCGAAATAAGTGTCAACGTACTGTTGAGCCTCGTTTCTCCCGATATTCAGCTGTTTTCCCAGACCAAACGCCGACATACCGTATATTAAACCGAAATTTATAGCCTTGGCCGCTCTTCGCTGGTCGGCATCTACCTCGGCAAGCTCACAGCCAAATACCTCCGCAGCTGTAGCACGGTGAACATCCAGGCCCTGCTCAAACGCTTTAATCAAGCTTTCATCAGCAGACAAATGCGCCATGATACGCAATTCAATTTGCGAATAGTCTAACGCCAGAATACATTTCCCCTCAGCTGCGATAAATGCCTCTCTAATCCGGCGCCCTTCGGCGGTCCGAATAGGGATATTCTGTAGATTAGGGCTGGTCGAAGAGAGCCGCCCTGTAGATGCCACTGCCTGCTGGTAAGACGTATGGACACGGCCGGTACGCGGATTAATTTCATTCGGTAGTTTGTCGATGTAAGTTGTTTTTAATTTATTCAAACTACGGTGTTCTAGAATCAGAGCGGGTATTTCATAGGTTTGAGCCAGCTCTTCGAGGACATCTTCGGCCGTAGAAGGCTGACCTTTTGGGGTTTTGCGCAACACCGGCAGTTCGAGTTTGTCGTATAAAATCGCCTGTATCTGCTTCGGCGAACTCAGATTGAAGATTTCGCCTGCCTGATCGTATACCTTGGCCTCTATATTATTCAATTTGCTGTCAACTTCGATGCCTTGTTGATGCAACAAATTGGCATCAATTAAAACTCCGTTCTGCTCGATTTTGAGTAATACCTCAACCAGGGGTAACTCGATATTCTGATAGACCTCGTTAAGTTTTTTATCCGCCTGCAAGCGTTCGTGCAGACATTGATGCAATTGCAGAGTAATGTCGGCATCTTCGGCTGCATAATCTGCGGCTTTATCTAGCTCGATCTGGTCAAAGGTTAATTGCCTGGTGCCCTTACCGGCAATATCTTCGAAGCGGATGGTTTCACGACCCAGATAAAAATGCGCCAGTGCATCCATATTGTGACGACTGGCTGTCGAGTTAAGTACATAGGACTGCAGCATCGTATCGTGGGCAATGCCTTTGAGGTGTATGTTTTCGCTGATAAAAATATGGGCGTCATATTTAATATTTTGTCCGATCTTACCAATAGCAGGATTCTCCAATATTGGTTTCAACGAGTTTAATACCCACTCACGATCAAGTTGCACGGGGGCGCCCAGATAACTATGCCCGAGGGGTATATAGCATGCTTTTCCCGCGCTGAGGCAAAGAGAAATACCGACCAGTCTGGCCTGCATGTAGTCGAGGCTGGTGGTTTCGGTATCGATGGCAAAGCTATCGGCCTGTTTTAATAAATCAAGCCAACGATCAAAGTGCTGCCGATCGAGAATACATTCGTATTCAACAGGAGCTTGCGTTGGTCGTTCGGCCTCAACCGAGTCGTTATCGAGATCATCGTACCAACGGGTGAAACCAAACTCATTATAATAGGCTGCCAGGGCCGCTCTATCGGCATCACCCTGAATCAAATCGTCTATCTCTACACCGGTGTCACAATCGAGCTTTATAGTTGCCAGTTGGTAGGAAATCGGCAGAAAATCCAGCGACTCCCGCAGGTTTTCGCCCACCTTACCTTTAATCTCGTCCGCATGATTCATTACTGCCTGCAGGCTGCCATATTGGGCAATCCATTTGCTCGCAGTTTTGGGCCCCACTTTGGGTACGCCGGGGATATTATCGGAGCTATCACCCATTAGCGCCAGATAATCAATAATCTGATCGGGCCTGACCTGAAACTTCTCTACGACAGTTTCCTCAGTCATGACATGATTATTCATCGTGTTGATAAGACGGACATCCGGATTAACCAGCTGCGCCATATCTTTATCCCCAGTCGAAATTAATACCTGATAGCCGAGATGAGTGGCCTCGACACTTAGCGTACCGATAACGTCATCGGCCTCGACACCTTCGATACTAATCAGCGGAAATCCCTGAGCCCGAATGATGTCATGTAGTGGCTCAATCTGTTCACGCAAGTCATCCGGCATCGGCGGTCTATGAGCTTTATACTCTGCGTAAATATCATTGCGAAATGTCTTGCCCTTAGCATCGAAAACCATGGCGATATTATCGGGCTGTTCGTCTTTTACCAGTTTACGCAACATGTTTAGAACACCATACATAGCGCCCGTTGGATGGCCGTTATGGGTAAGCGAGGGTAAACCGTGATAGGCTCGAAACAGGTACGAACTGCCATCGACCAGGACCAGTTTTTTTTGTTTCTCTTGATTCATAATATTACGCTACAATGCCCGCCGCTTACGGCCTGAGGCAGGATAATATCACAGGCTATTACGCATCTGATGTGGATGTTTTTATTATTAGTCAACGGCTTATTTTATGTCGGTTTATACCTCTGTATCACAAGCACAGCTTGAATCATTTATCGAACAATATTCTATCGGTAAGCTGATTTCTCATCAGGGTATCGCTGCGGGTATTACCAATAGTAATTACTGGCTGGAAACCGAATCAGCATCCTATGTACTGACACTTTTCGAACACCAGGAAAGGCGTAATCTAGATTATATCCTTGGTTTACAGCATCATCTTGCTCAGAAAAATATAGCCTGTGCTACACCAATTCGGGATAGATACGGTAATTATTATTCGATACTAAATCACCGGCCGGCTGTTATTATCGAGCGCCTTAACGGCGAAGTCTGCACTCAGCCAGGCACTCATCATTGTGCCCTTATGGGTAGCGAACTGGCACGGCTACACCTGGCAGGTAGAAGCTTTACTGGTGAGCACGACAATCCCTGCGGTGCTGAATGGCGCCAGGCCATGCAAAAAGAACTTTTACAAAGTTTAAACAGATCAGACAACCAACTTCTCGATGAGGAAATCCGGGCCTATCAGCCATTAAACCGACTGGAGCTACCCAAAGGCGCAATACATGCCGATTTATTTCACGATAATGCGTTATTCGATGACCAGCAACTGATTGGCATCATCGATTTTGAATACGCCTGCCACGATTTCTGGCTCTATGATCTGGCAATTGCCATAAACGACTGGTGTATTGTTGACAGTGGTGAACTTGATCAGAACAGGCTGCATCGCTTTATCGAGGCTTACGAACAGGTCAGACCTCTGCTCAATATAGAACGCGAATCACTGCCTTTAATGCTACGCGCAGCCGCGACACGTTTCTGGCTTTCTCGCCTATACGATCAGATTAATCCCTTAGCAGGGGAGCTAACCTACACAAAAGATCCGAACATCTATCGCGACATTCTATTGATGCGACGCGAACCCTGCTCAATTTAGCCGGTTTATTTACCAATACAAAAACGGGAAAATATCTGGCCCAGTAAATCTTCTGTATTGAATTCACCGGTGATTTCATTCAAATCCTGTTGTACCTGACGTAAGTCCTCAGCCATAAGTTCTCCTGATCCGGTATCGTTAAATACCTGTCGGGCCTGCATCAGGCCCTGTCGCGCGCGTTGTAAGGCTTCGATATGACGACGGCGAGCCAAAATGGTTTGATTATCCTGGTTAAAATCCTGTACCTCGCCAGTAATCTGATTGATCAAGGCTTCCAGTCCCTCACCGCTGTGGACGGAAATATAATTCGCTTTCTTATTTCTCCGGCCTCGGTCTGTAAGCAAGTCACATTTACTGTAAACCAGTTGGTAATTCACCGAATCCAACTGCTGGATAATCGCTTCATCGTCGGGCGTAATTCCCTGGCTCGCATCGACTAACAATAGTACCGCATCTGCTTTGTTGATTTCCTGCCAGGCACGTTTTATACCTTCGCGCTCAACCGGGTTATCCGAATCCCGCAGACCTGCGGTGTCGCGCACTTTAATGGGTATGCCTTTGAGAGAAATGTGTTCGTGTATTACATCGCGGGTAGTACCAGGAATATCCGTCACAATCGCAGCTTCATAGCCAGCCAGATGATTCAGAAGACTGGATTTACCCGCGTTTGGTAAACCTGCTAGAACCAGGCTCAGGCCATCCTTTAAAATTCTGCCCTGTTCAGCCTGTTGTAAAACCTGTTCTATGGCCTGTTGGCAGTCCAGCAATTTTTCACTGATGTTTGCATCCGCCAGGAAATCGATTTCCTCTTCAGCGAAATCAAGCGCTGACTCGGTATAAACTCGCAGGCCGATAATATCTTCCACCAGGTGTCGAATTCGAGCAGAAAACTCTCCTTCTAAAGAACGCATCGCTGCTTTTGCGGCCGCACGGCTGCCCGATTCGATTAAGTCCGCAATGGCTTCTGCCTGGGCCAGGTCAAGCTTGCCGTTTAAAAATGCGCGTTCGGAAAATTCTCCAGCTCGCGCCAGTCGCGCGCCGAGTTCGCAAACTCGTTCGAGTAACATATCGAGTAGCACCGGACCGCCATGAGCCTGAATTTCAACCACATCTTCGCCACTAAAGGAGTGCGGCTCAGGACAGTAGAAACAGATGCCGTGGTCGAGGACTTGTTGGCTGGCATCATAAAATCGACGGAAGCGAACCTGTCTGACCGGGAGAGAGCCCTGAATTAACGATTCACCAATGGACAACGCCAAAGAACCCGATAATCGAATAACACCAATGCCGCCGACACCCGGCGGGGTGGCGATAGCGGCAATGGTATCCCTGTTAGCCATGCTATGCGGGCCGGCCTAATGCTCGAGCCGGTTATTTACCCCCAGCTTCGATACGTTTGGTAATTACATACTGCTGCGCGATCGACAACACATTGTTAACCACCCAGTATAAAACCAGTCCAGAAGGGAAGAAGGCGAAAAATATCGTGAAGACAAACGGCAAAGCCATCATTACCTTGGCCTGAATGGGATCGGGTGGGGCAGGGTTTAGCTTTTGCTGAATAAACATGCTAATACCCATGATGACGGGTAATACATAAAAAGGATCCATCACCGATAAATCTTTGATCCAGAATATAAACGGCGCCTGGCGCAGATCGACACTCTCTAGTAACGCCCAGTAGAGCGCGATAAACACCGGAATTTGCACCAGGATCGGCAGGCAGCCACCCATTGGATTGATTTTCTCAGTTTTATATAGCTCCATCATCGCCTGATTCATTTTCTGGCGATCATCACCATAGCGTTCCTTTAAGGTTTTTAACCTCGGGCCAACCTTTCGCATCCGCGCCATAGAGCGATAACTGGTTTCGGATAATTTATAAAAAACCGCCTTGATAGTCAGTGTCAGTAGAATAATCGCCAATCCCCAGTTGCCGACATAGCTATGATAAAACGACAGTAACCAGTACAGAGGTTTAGAGATGAAAGTAAGTACACCATAATCAACTGTCAGATCAAGACCAGGCGAAATTTCTTCCAGTCTATCCACTATTTTTGGGCCAACGAACATCTGGCTATTGAATTCAACACTACCACCCGGACTAGCCTGATTGTTTTCAGACCTGAGTCCGATGGTATAGGTAGCCGGATTACGTTTAGTATTAGCTATCGAATAAACCAGGTTTTTGTCATCTTCAGCCGGAACCCAGGCCGATAGAAAATAATGCTGCAACATGGCGATCCAGCCGCCGGTCGACTCGGTTTTCAGTACACTATCTTCCATGTCATCGAAGTCCACTTTCTCGTACTTCACTTCCTCGTTGTAGTAAACCGAACCGGTATAGGTATATAAAAGGCGAGAAGTTTCCAGAGGACGGGATCTCTGAATTTGGCGGTACTGACTACCAATCCAGTCGTCGCCTGAATTGTTGACGACGCGGTGCTTGACATCAACCAGGTAATCTCCTCGGCGAAAATGGTAACTTTTGGTAACTTCAATACCATTTTCACTCCAGTAGAACGGTACGATTAACTCATCCTCACCGTCTTCAAGCCGATATTCTGTCCGCGCTGTCTGATAAATACTATAATGCGTCGGTGCAGTATTATTCTTATTTCGCAACCCACTTTGCATTAAATAAACGGAGTCGCTTTGACTGTGGACTATTTCCAGCCATACATCCGGCTGATCCAATGTGACTGGGAATTTCTTCAGTTTCAAAGAACGTACTACTCCGCCAAGACTATCAATTTCGGCACGTATCACATCAGTTTCGACTAGAATTAGTCGCTGCCCATTCTTCTGTGTTTCCGTCATTGAATTACTGTCGGTAGCTGTTCTCCCGGCGTCGAGCTGATTTTCAGCCAGTTCGGGCAAATCATCAATGCCTGCATTGACTTCACCACCGTTGGCTACCTGGCCATCGATCCCGGGCT
>JAOUJX010000360.1 GCA_029882955.1 Gammaproteobacteria bacterium | reverse complement strand
TGAAACCAGCGTGAGGCCATCCTTTGCTTTTTATAATACGCAAGCAGAAGCCGATTTACTTACCGAAGCCCTTAAACGGATCATCCGTCAAAAGCGCTAACTCTGTTAGTCGAAGCGTTAAACGCTACCGCCCTTTCTCCTCGATAAATGTCATTCAGATAACACGTCTGAGGTAGTATATGTTTACTTGCGTTAAATATTGACCCGCTAGACAGAGGGACCTTGTAATTCATACAAGCACTTGTGTAGATATTAACGGGTTAACCATCGATGCAATTCCTGGATTAAATTTCATTGCAAATCAACACACTGTTTTAATTCTTAAGCATTTCTTCCAGTTTTGAACTATCTAAGTGCTTTGCATAACCAGCCATAGCCGCCGCAACATGTGGGCTAGAAAAGAGCTCCCTTCCAGCAACTTGGCCAAACACATTAAAGCTCTCCTCTAAAGATTTATTGCCCTCATATTCAATTGCCTTTTCCGTCTCAGTTTTACAATCGACTGTTAGCAATTTCATTGTAAGATCGGCAAAATCTCTATTAGCTGACTCAAGTTTATCTTCACTGACGGTTAATATATCTTTAACTACAGGATGCTGAGAGGCCGCAGAAAATATCCATACTATTAATATATTTCTATCTTTTGATGTAGTTGAATCAATAAAACATTTTCCGAGTGCATCACTATAAACTCCAGCATGGACATTGGAAAAACCAAAAATCGCTAGTAAAGGCAGTAAGTAAATGAATTTCATATTTTTCTCAAGTAGTTGATTATCTTTCAGGGTGCTAGCGTTCGCGTTGAGGAGCATGCCGTAGTGGAGGGCATATTTGTGCTAACTTAGCACAAATTGAACGCCGCGGAGATATGTCCCTCTCGAACGTGCTTGTTATGCATCTTTATCCGGGACAGTCGGCATTAAATTTCCACCTTTTTCAATGTAAGGCGTATGGCTTAGCAGTTCCGTTAAGTACTCACCGAAACCTTCAAGTTCTTTGTCTTGTATGCTGGATATTGCAGATATAAGATTTTCTAAGTAACTGTCACTTTTTTCGTAGTTGCCCAACTGTCGGCTATAATTAGCGGCAACATAAAGATATGTGAGTTTTTGATACTCGTTAGAGTCAGTCAACAGATCCGTTTCAATTTCTTCTAAAGCTCTGGCTCTATATCGATTTGCTATTAATTGATTATTATTACGCTCATATAGATATGCCAGTGTTCTGACCAGATGATTATTAAAGTGTTTATTTTTTTCTCTGAGGCTGTAAATATTCTCCAAATGTTTTAGCTTTTCTTCAACTTTTGATACATCTACAGCTTTGCCTTTTAAATACGCATTTATTTTTATTATTTCTGACTCTGATATTTCTTCGAAATCACCTATAAATGCAATAAACCCGGATTCAGAGCAGTACCATATACCTTGATCGTCAGTATGTGGCCAAAACGTTTGGTCATATTTCGATGGCCAGGAGTATATATAGCTTCCATAGCTTGCAGGCTCATGAACAGCGCATTTTTTCCCCTTTATAATCGGATCATCAACCTCAGACTCTCCCCAAGTTGTTGAATAAACATTAGACCAAAATAAAGTAGACACTACCGAAACAAGTAATATTAAATAATTCATAAAACAGATAATCCAATTTGGTTCTAGTCTTCCCCACAAAAAGTAGACACCCTAACTATGCAGCTAATGCTGCCATTTCTTCAAACGCAACAGGACTGACGTTGTCGTTCGCAGAATGCCTTCTTTTTCGGTTATAAAATATTTCAATGTATTCGAATATACCAGATTTTGCCTTTCCGGCTCATACTCACTACGCCGCCTTTGGACGCCATAAAATCCAGATACTTCTGTGCCCGGTATTGAACCCCTCGATCCGAATGGATAATCAGGCCCGGTGCTGAGTCATGGGCGATTACTCGGGCTATCCCTCGGCAACTGCTCCTGCGTTGCTCTACCTCCTGCATCCATGCAGTCGGGCGCACAAACACCGGGGACAGCGTCATCCATAAAAAAGCCTCTCTCCCGGCTCCTGGAGATTTACTTGGTGCCTACACCAAACCAGGCATCGGCTAGCAGTGTTGTGGGTAAATCGCCAATAGTGTCATGAAGATAGTTCAGCGCGATTCGGTTTTTCTGTTGCCAGACCTCATCGGTCAATTTGTTTTTCATCATCACAATGGGCGCACTGCCCTTGACCATCTTATCCCAGAATTCTTCCACCGAGTCGACCTGCACTCCTTTCGTTACGGCTAAGACGTCGACATTGTTAAATCCGGCCTGCCTTAACTCCGCTTTGAAGAGCTCAGGGTTTTCCAGTGACTCAATGTCGGTTTGCGGTTCCGGCATATCGGGATTCATGGCTTTTAAGGCACCAAACACGGTCATCATGACAGGAGACTGCGTGGTAGGCGCCCAGCTGGAAATAACCGTTTTACCCCCTGGCTTTAATGTCCGATAGATTTCCCGATAGCCTTGCATGCGATTGGGGAAGAACATCAATCCGAACATGGAGAAAGCAGCATCGAAGGAATTGTCCTGATAAGGCAGTTGCTGGGCATCGCCGCAAAAAATCTCGATATTATCGATGGAATGATGCCTGATAGTGTCTTCAAGTATATCGACCATCGCGCTGGAAAAGTCGATAGCGCTAACAGACCTGCACTTCCTCGCCGCCGAAAGCGCCAAAGTGCCGGGACCACAGGCGATATCAAGTACGTGACTTTGATTATCCAGCTCTGTCATGGCGAGCGCCTCATCGGCATAGCCTTGAAAAACCTTCATCGTGACCTCGGAATATCCCTCTGCGACCAGATCCCAGGGCGCCACGGAGCTTAGCATATTCATATCATTTTTCTCCTGTAGTAGTGATGTTGTGTGGCTCCATGACCTCAATGCGGCGAGCCCCTGAAGCGATAGTTATATCAAAGCGAATCATGTTGCGCTAAGCTTAGACTTTGCATAAATGAACGTAAATCGCCGTTTTAGAAAAATCACTTTGCAAAAACGGACAGATAGTCGCGATCTCCGGGGGTTATGATCTAGCGATGGAATGGGATGATATAAGAGTTGTTCTGGCAATATGTCGCGAGGGTAGTCTAGCGGGCGCCGCGAGGGCGCTGGGCTGCAGCCACAGTACAGTATTCCGCCAGATCAATGCCATCGAAAAAAGGTTTTCCACGCGCTTTTTCAACCGGCTGAGTCATGGCTATGAAATGACCGAGGCCGGTGAAACCGTGTTAAAGCATGCACAGGCAATTGAAGAAGATATCCTCGATCTGGAGAGAGAATTAAAAAGCAAAGACCAGCGACTGAAAGGCAAGATACGCCTCACCGCCCCAGAGGGATTGACCAATTTTCTGCTGCTCCCCCATCTCGCCAGCTTTTACATCAAACACCCGGATATACAGGTCGAATTGATTGTCTCTGCGGATGATTTGCAGCTTTCCCAGCTCGAGGCGGATATTGCGATTAGGACGACCAGAAACCCACCACCGACCTGCATCGGCAAAAAGATATGTGATTTCGGTCTTGCCATTTACGCGACCGAGACATACCTGGAAAAAGTTAAACACCTGGACTTTACTCGATACGACTACCTACAGATAGACAATGGTGTCAACTGGTTTCCACCATCCCTATGGACATCCGACGCACCACCCAGGATTATTTTTAAATGCAGCAGTATCATCAGTGTCACGAAAGCGGCAAACGAAAGTATCGGCGCAGCAATTCTTCCTTGCTTGATCGGTGAGAAAGAGCCGTTATTAAAACGAGTGGCACCGCCATTTAAAGGCCTGACTGAACTTTGGATTCTCACACATGTTGACCTTCGCCAAACCACACGTGTAAAGGCCCTGATGGATCACTTATATCGGTCTCTGTATGAAGAGAAAAAAATCATGGCAGGCGATGACAGCTAGGCACCGGAATTCACCAGACTCACGTTTCAGACTTCAGGGGCTTTCGAAATAAATGGTGGGCCGTGGGCGATTCGAACGCCCGACCAATTGATTAAAAGAAAGCTGTACCCAGAAATTTTTGCCAGTAGGTTGAAGATTACTAAGGTGATTTTCTTTGCCACGCTCA
>JAOUJX010000359.1 GCA_029882955.1 Gammaproteobacteria bacterium | reverse complement strand
AGTCTGAATTCGTATACCCGGTGAGCCCTGGCGACGATCCCCGAAGCGGACAATAATTTGATCGCCTTCTCGCAGGAAGCCACGTACTACCTTGATGTAAAGCGTTTTATCCCAGGGGCGAATATTTCGCTTCATATCGTATTCGACATGCAACACCGCCCCATTCGATGCTTCGACCGTCGTATAATTGGCTGCCTGCGGACTGTCGAACTGAGGCCTGCCCATATCCGAGGCAAACCGATGTACCACCTTAATGGAACCGGTATCGTCGATACCGAAGTAACCGGCCGTGTAGATAACAGTGAATTCCTGGAACGAACCAGCTTCGAATTGCCCGGTGGGTTCAACCACCGCGCTTCCCATTTTTTCTGGAAGATAAGTAGAATGAGGCATAAGGCTATGTTAATTATTTCGTCTTAACATAGCCTGTAACATCGGCTCCGTCTACAACAAACCGCGTTTAGCCAGGTTTCGCATTAAAGCACCGGCCCCAAAAGTCCAGCGTGGCGCTTTATCGGAGGTCGTGACTCGATTAACCAGCGCACCGAGCTTCGGGCTGGATATGGTTACCAGATCTCCCATCTTGTGGGTAAAACCCTGATCGGGAGCGTCACGATCGAGCGTCGGCGCAAACATCGTGCCGGTAAATAATACAAATCCATCGGGATACTGATGGTTGACGCCGATGGTCTGGCTGTTTAAATCTTCGATGTCCCGACTAATCTTCGACATCGAGCTGACATCGCTTAAAACAAATCCGTCGTCACCTTTGATTTCGAGCCGGACATCCATCTCGCGCACATCGTCGAGAGAAAAAGTATCATCGAACAGGCGGATGAAAGGACCGACCGCGCAGGAGGCATTGTTGTCCTTGGACTTGCCTAGCAGCAATGCGCTACGCCCTTCAAAATCTCGCAAATTGACGTCGTTGCCGAGGGTTGCTCCGACGATTCTTCCTTCGCTGCTGGTCACCAGAACCGCCTCCGGTTCAGGATTATTCCAGCCGGACTCCGGATGTAAGCCAATATCGAAACCCACCCCAACTGAAGACATAGGCTGCGATTTGGTGAAAATCTCGGCATAAGGCCCGATTCCGACTTCCAGGTATTGCGACCACATGTCTCTTTCCTGAAGCGCCTGTTTGAGTTTTTCCGCAGCCTCAGAACCGGGTACCACGGTATTGAGATCGCCACCAATTTCCTGATTGATCATTTTACGGATCGCTGCTGCGGCACTCGGGTCACCGGCGGCTTTTTCCTCGATAACCCGTTCCAGCATACTGTCGACAAAGGTCACTCCGGCCGCTTTAATTGCCTGAAGATCGATCGGCGCCAGGAAATGGGAGGCTACGCTCGTAGCGACAGTATTCGTGAGTAATTCTTCTACCGATCCAATCCGCTCAGCCCCGGTCAGAGCTTTTCTGGCATCCGCGGCCGGATTGGCACTAGCGAGTAAATCCGCCATGGTGGGGAAACGACGGGTAATCGAATACACCCCGTCATTGCTTAACAACACGATGCAGGGGCCTTCTGCTGTTGAAACGCGCCCGACGAGGGTGCCATTAAGACCATCTTCCGGCAGAATTACCGCCGGTGATAAATCATAATTCACAGGCTCTCCTCCTATTTGTTTATCTTAGTGTTGTTGATTTCAGCCATGACGTCGACCATACGTGGGACGTATTTATCACCGTGACCAAGATTATTGGCGAGCATATAGGTCTGGTGGACGCTTTCGGCGATAAACGAAGTCGAAGACTGGTTCTGTGTCATGGTGGTGTAATAGCGCAGGTCTTTTTGCGCGTTCTGGATATAAAATTGCAATGCCGAGTCATCGTCACGTAAAGCTACACCCATTAACCGCTCGAACATGACCGAGTTAGCACCGCCAGCGACCACAATATCGTGCAAGGCCTGCATATCAACGCCACCCTTGGCGGCAGCGGCGACGGCCTCTGAAACCAGAGCGGCCTTACCCAGCGACAGAAAGTTGTTTATCAGCTTCAATTTGTGCGCCGAGCCAACATCACCGGCATGAATTACTGTTTCCGCGAAACAATCCAGTATTGGACGAATTTCAGCCAGAGTTGCTTCGTCTCCACCGGTCATAACGCCCAGCTGCCCCATTTCGGCTTCCTTCGGCGTGCGAGTCAGAGGCGTATCGACATAACGCCCGCCAGCAGACTCGATATCAGCCGAAACTTTCAAAGTAGAATCGGGTTCTGCAGTCGAACAGTCGGCAATGATCAAACCCTCATGCATCCCCTCCAGCAGACCACCTTCCCGGTACAGGGTATCCTCAACCTCGGGGCTGCCAGTAACACACAGGATGACGACATCGCAGTTCTCTGCGAGTTCACGGGCCGAAACTGCCTCGGTAGCGCCCTGACCAAGAAGGCTTTCTACCGGTTTACGATTCCTATGGGCTAGAACACTTAAAGAATAGCCATTTTTTAAAATATTCTTCCCGAGGCCGTGCCCCATCAAGCCAACACCAATGAGACCGACGCGTGTTTTATTGTTCATTATTAGATCCAGAATTATACGTCTGCGACGCAGGTTTGATTTTGTTCGCCAAGTCCATCGATACCCAGCCTCATGGTATCGCCTACTTTAAGATAACGCGGTGGTTTGAAGCCCAGCCCCACGCCGGGCGGTGTGCCGGTAGAAATCACATCCCCGGGGTGCAGGGTAAAAAAGCGTGAAAGATAACTCACCAGATGTGCAACCGTGAAAACCATGTTAGCGGTGGTACTGTTTTGCAGGCGCTCACCGTTCACCTCCAGCCAGATGCCCAGATTCTGCGGATCGGGGATTTCATCGCGCGTCACCAGCCAGGGACCGGTCGGGCCGAAATTATCGGAAGATTTACCTTTCACCCACTGGCCGGTGCCCTCGAGCTGAAATTCTCGTTCGCTTAAATCATTTATGACGCAGTAACCGGCAACATAATCCAGCGCCTCAGCCTCAGACAGATATTTGGCTGTCTTGCCAATCACCACACCGAGCTCTACTTCCCAGTCGGTTTTTTCCGACCCACGTGGAATAATCGTGTCGTCATCAGGGCCGCAGATAGCACTGTTGTATTTGGTGAATAAAACCGGCTCTTCCGGTACTTCCATCCCGCTTTCTTCTGCATGATCGGAGTAATTCAGGCCGATACACATGAATTTCCCGATATTCCCAACACAGGCACCAAGGCGTGGATTGCCATCTACCTTAGGCAGACTGACGATATCCAGTGCAGCAATTTTTGCCAGACCTTCAGGGTTTAAAACCAGCCCGGCAATGTCACTAACATGCCCTGACAGATCGCGAATATTTCCCTCTGTATCTAATATACCGGGTTTTTCCGAGCCAACCGCTCCGTAACGAAGTAATTTCATTTGTATCTCACTATTTTAAAGGGTCATACCACCATCGATCACAATGGCGTCACCGGTTGTGAAGGCACTCTCGTCGGAGGCCAGATATACCGCCAGATAAGCAATTTCATCGGGCGTACCGAGACGGCCCATAGGCTGTCTGGCGATAAAGTCTTTGCGCCCCTGGACCGGGTCCGGTAGTGCATTAATGCGCTCATCCAGACTCGGCGATTGCACCGTACCAGGACAGATAGCATTGCAGCGAACGCCCCGGGCGACGTAATCCTTGGCAACCGATTTGGTCAGGCCGATCAGGCCAGCCTTGGTCGCGCCATAGATAAATCGATTAGGAACCCCGGCAATCGAAGAAGCTACCGAGGCAATATTAACAATCGAACCGTTATTGTTTTCCAGCATGCCTGGCAGGTAAGCACGAATCATGCGGAAAGCGGCCTTGACGTTCAAATCGGTGGAAAAGTCGAAGTCTTCATCTTCGCAATCTAGAATGCTGCCTGCGTGGACGAAGCCCGAACAGTTCACCAGGATATCTACCGCACCAGTTTTTTCCGCCGCCGCCTTGCTAGCTTCAGGGTCTAGTACGTCGAGCAGGAAAGTTTCTACGCCCTCTAAACTGGCCAGATGTTCAGCATTAATATCCGTAGCAAATACCTTCGCGCCTTCTCGCGCAAACATTTCAGCAATCGCTCGCCCTATGCCCTGGGCAGCGGCGGTGACAATG
>JAOUJX010000045.1 GCA_029882955.1 Gammaproteobacteria bacterium | reverse complement strand
GCTCTTGCGGCCCCATCCGAAGAGCAATACACCAGACTGGTAGTTGAAGCGGGGTTTGTATTATGTATGGTTGCCGATAAGGCCATCATTACAGGACCCAGGGCTACCAAAAAGGGGGTGGTGGTACATGAGAATAATTCCCATTACCACATTGAACAACATGACTGGGTATGCCCGGCAGATACATCCCTGGTTTTCTTGGCATTGGAAACTCCTTTTCCTGCTGTATATAGTTCTCCTGAGTATATATGATACCCTCATAGTTGAGAAGGATTCTCATGTACCTCAGACCCCTTAACTCCAAGCCAGTAATAAAACCAATTGACGGTCTTACTGACGGTTTAGAAAACATGCATGCATAAAAAAGCCCTAACTATCAAATAGTTAGGGCTTATATGTGGCGGAGAGTGAGGGATTCGAACCCTCGATACGTTGCCGTATACACACTTTCCAGGCGTGCTCCTTCAGCCACTCGGACAACTCTCCTAATTCTACTTTCCTCGACTAGCTACCATCCTATATTTCTCCGCTAGTCGCACCCTGCGCGCTCGTTGCTCGGGCTTTCCTGCCCTCGTCCCTCCGGGACCATCCTCTGAATGTCCAAATTTGATCCAGTCAAATTTGTCAGCCACTCGGACAACTCTCCTAATTCTACTTTCCTCGACTAGCTACCATCCTATATTTCTCCGCTAGTCGCTCGCTGCACGCTGTTCTTTAACAGGGCGCGAAGACTACAGGATACCGGTTTTCCGATCAATCCCCGATCTACAAAATCTTAACTATCTCGTTCACTCAGAACATCTTTTACAATAACTGATCTATTATATTTGCTAATATAAGTTCTTTTTTGCGCTTTACATTATGTTAACTGTTATTTCCCCTGCCAAGACGCTAGATTTTGATACACCGCCCCAGACCGATAAATTTACTCAACCGGTTCATTTGGAGCAGTCCAGGCAGTTAATTAAACGCTTACGTGATTTTTCGGCGAGCGATTTATCCAGTTTGATGAGTGTGAGCGATAACATTGCCAATTTAAATGTGGACCGCTTTAAACAATGGAAAACACCGTTTACACCCGATAATTCTCGTCAGGCTTTATTTACCTTTAAGGGTGATGTTTATATCGGGCTCGATGCCTTTACCATGAGTCAGCGCAATATTTCGTTTGCACAGAATCATTTGCGCATTTTATCGGGTCTGTATGGCCTGTTGCGGCCTCTTGACCTGATGCAGGCCTATCGGCTCGAAATGGGTACCCGGCTTGATACCGATCAGGGTAGTAATCTGTATCAGTTCTGGGACTCGCAAATCACTACCGAGATTAACAGGGAACTATCTACTATGAAGTCTCCTGTGCTGGTTAACCTGGCCTCGAATGAATATTTCAAATCAGTTAAGCCCAAGGCGATTACAGGCGACATCGTAACGCCGGTTTTTAAGGAATATCATAAAGGCAAGTACCAGATCATTAGCTTTTTTGCGAAGAAGGCGCGCGGATTGATGGCGCGTTATCTGATTGATAATGAAATCACCGATATCGAAGCGATCAAGGACTTTAACCTCGAAGGATATGCCTTCGACGAATCTTTATCGCAAGATCAGGACTGGGTTTTCAGTAGAAGACAATAGTCTTCGGTCTCCCCCTCCCCGCTTCAATGGCTGAACTTTCAACTTTCTGGCATCGGGTTCAGCTCATCACTGGCGTGATAGCGGGAACACTGGTTTTGCTCGCACTCGTTTATCAGCCGGGTATCACCGATAAAGAACTCACCGAGCTTGAAAAAATACAATTGCGGGGTTATGCACGCATTCTAACGCTCAATAGTGCTTCAACTTATTATCTTGATATCGAAGGCCCGAGCGGATTTGAATATCAGCTTGGCCGCTGGTTTAGCGAATCCATTGGTGTTGAAGCTGGTTTCATTACGGTATCGCAATTTTCGGATTTATATACCGAACTGTTATTTGGCAGCGGTGATCTGGTTGCTGCGGGTTTATCCGAAAACGAATCTGAATATAGTTCAACGGTCTTATACGGCCCGCATTATTATCAGGTTCAGAGCCAGATTGTATATCGCAAAGGCAATGTTAAGCGACCCGACTCAATTGAAGAGATCATCGACGCCAACATTCATGTTATCCGGGGTAGCAGCCAGGCAGCCCTACTGCACAAGTTGAAAGCGACTTACCCCGATTTAATCTGGACCGAACTCGATGACATAGCGACCGAAGAACTCATCGAACTGGTTGATAGTGGAGAGGTTGACTACATCATTGCTGACTCGCATGCGATAGCCCTGCAGCGGCGTTTTTTCCCGGAGTTAAGAATCGCCTTCGAGCCTGGCCAGCCTCGCCAACTACGATGGGCCTATAACCAGTCTACCGACGACAGCCTGGCAACTGCCATTGATAGTTTCTTCAGGCAAATAAAAGAGGATGGGCGGCTGGAACAGTTGATTCACCGTCATTATGGACAAGTCGCGAAGTTTAATTATTCTGATATACAGACTTTTACCAAACACGTGGAAACCCGCTTACCCAAATACCAGTCGATGTTCGAAAAAGAAGCCGTAGAGGTTGGGATCGACTGGCGTTTACTGGCTTCTATCGGATATCAGGAATCACTCTGGAACCCACGCGCAAAATCACCTACCGGTGTTCGCGGTTTAATGATGTTAACCCGGGCAACCGCTAAACAGATGAAAGTAAAAAACCGGCTGGATGCAGAGCAGAGTATCGGCGGAGGTGCCCGATATTTTGCCAGCGTGCTCAAGCGCATACCCGAACATATTCTCGAACCCGACCGAACCTGGCTGGCACTGGCTTCCTACAATGTCGGTTTCGGTCATGTAGAGGACGCCCGCATCATCACCGAAACCAGCGGCGGTGATCCAGACAAATGGATAGACGTGAAAAAAAGCCTGCCACTGCTAGCACGAAAAAAATGGTACAAGAGCACCAAATATGGATTCGCGCGAGGCTGGGAACCGGTCAAATATGTAGAAAATATTCGTCGGTATTTCGAATACCTGACCGTTCACGAAGTGAAAGAGAAGCGTGATTCCGGGGAGTTGGACAAGCTGTCGCCCAAAGAGGGCCTGCCGATTGCGCCGAGTTTATAATGAGGTTTTATTCTTTTTTTGCTGACGCTTTTCTTCAAAAAACCGACTTAACAGGACAGAGCATTCATCCTTTCTCACACCGCCAGTAATTTCAGGGCTATGGTTAAATTTACCCGCCGAAAATAACTGGTGTGCGCTTTCTATCGCACCGAATTTCGGCTCTGCGGCGCCATAAACAATACGCGTTACCCGCGCCTGAACCAAAGCGCCGACGCACATGGTGCAAGGCTCCAGCGTGACGTATAACGTCGTCCCCGGTAAGCGATAATTATTGAGCTTACTCGCAGCCATACGCAATACGATAATCTCAGCATGCGCAGTAGGATCGCTGGCAGAGATTGGCTGGTTATGACCTGCGGCAATTAATTCATTGCTATCATTGATTAAAACCGCACCGACAGGAACTTCGTCGCGCTCTGCGGCAAGTCGTGCCTGTTCCAGCGCCTGCGACATCCAGTATTCGTCTATCGATTGGTCTTGCATTATCTAGTGACTAATTTTCCCATAATAATCCTTGCGAAAATCTTTCAACACGGTTTCTAGCGCCTCGTCTTCGACACCCATGGACTGCAATGCAGCCCGGGCCAGTTCGGCACTGGCTTCAAGTGTCTCCGACACCGTGGTATGTGCCCCTAATTTATAAAGTTCGCGGCAGCTGTCGACATCGTGCCCACGCGCAAATACTGAAATTTGGGGATAGGTAGCATGCAAGGAGGAGACGACCTGCTCGGTCCCGTGCTGATCATTAATGGAGACAATCACAAAAGGTGCGTCAGCTACACCAGCCGCCTTTAAAACTTCAAGCCGGTGAGCATCACCATAGAAAACCGATTTGCCCTCTGCCCGCTCTCGCTCCACCACGGCAGCATTATTATCGATAGCCACGTAGGGGATTTCCATCAAGTCCAGAATATGGCCGACTCTATGCCCCATGCGTCCGAATCCGGCAAGTACTACCGGTTTGATATTATCGTCCTCCTCACTGATATTAATTTCATGAGCAAGGCCATAGTTCTTAGATCCGGATTGAAAATTCCAGTAAGAGAATTTATCCAGTAACGGTGTAACCAGCATACTGAGTAAAACGACTATCAATAGCTGCTGAAATAAAACCGTCTCCAGGAGCCCCATGCTATGAGCGAGAGCAAATAGCACCAGAGCGAATTCACCACTTTGTGCCAATAAGGCAGCGACGGAAATTGACGACCTCTGGTCGATTTTATACAAACGGGACAGGGGCCAGAGTGAAAGAAATTTGATAGCAAGGAGTAGAGCAGTAATAGCGAGCAGTAAAAAAGGTGTCTCGAGGAATCGTTCAATACTGAGCGACATCCCCATGGTCATGAAAAACAGGCCCAGCAACAATCCTCTAAAGGGTTGAATTTCGGCTACTATTTGATGACGGTAAGACGAATCAGCAATCAGCAAGCCTGCAATAAACGCTCCCATCGCCAGAGATAGACCAATGCTCTGCATGATCAGTGCTGTTCCCAAAACCAGCAGTAATGCTGAAGCCGTGAAAATTTCCGGGGAATCGAATCTTGCCAGATAACTGAACAATGGACTTAACACATATCTTGCGACAACGATAACCAGGCCTAAAATTGCCACTGCTTCGAGCATTGCCAGAGCAAGATCCTCTGCAATGGTCAGTTCCGGCGTAGCCATTAGCGAAACAAAAGCCAGTAACGGTACCACCGCCAGATCCTGTAATAACAATACTGCCACAGCCGCCCGGCCGTATTTTGAGGGGAGCATCTTCCTTGAACGCAGCAATTGAAGCACAAAAGCAGTAGAAGACAGCGCAAGCGCCAAACCAATGAGCAATGATATCTTCCAGGACGACACCAGGAAGCCCTGTACGATTAAGGTAATCAATCCACCTGTAATCAAAACCTGAAGCGAGCCAAGCCCAAGCACCAGCCCCTTCATTCTCCAGAGGCGTGAAGGATTAATTTCTACACCGATAATAAACAGCAGTAAAACGACTCCGAACTCGGCCAAATGCGAAATTTCATCGTAGTTTTCTATATAACCCAGCCCTGAAGGTCCCAGCACGACACCAGCAACCAGAAAGCCGGGGATTGCTCCCAGCTTTAAAGATTGAAAAAGGGGCACTGCGATCACTGCCGCAGACAACAGAACGATAATGTCAGTCAGATAATCGGGGCTCATAACAGGCTTTTAAAGCGACTCCTGATTACCCTGTTCGAACTCAATAAATGCATAGTTTTATTCCTGAATTGTGTGTTTTCCTAACTGTCTGTAAGCATTAGTGAATTAACAAAATAATTGATTACTGTTTACCTTTGCCATTTGAAAAACAACGAAACTGAACGCCGTTTGACTATTGAAAAGTAATAGAAACGTTGGAAAAGAGTTAGAAACTTTCTAACCACTCTTCGACGCTTATTCTTCTTTCTTAAAAAATGGAATTAAAAAAACTAGACATGCAACTAAAAAGAAAATGCTTCCAAACATAGACCAAAAATTCCCAATGCTAGCAATACAAAAACCTATTGCTGAAACAATAAAAAGTATCCATCCTATTAAATTAATATATTTATTTTTCATTTTTATAAAACTTTTTCCTCTACTACTTATTCCCACTCAATAGTACCAGGCGGCTTACCCGAAATATCGTAAACAACCCGCGATATACCCTCGATTTCATTCATGATGCGTCGTGAAACATGGTCGAGAAACTCGTAAGGCAAGTGTGCCCATCGAGCGGTCATAAAGTCGATGGTTTCCACCGCGCGAAGCGAAACCACGTGATTATAGCGACGGCCATCGCCGGTAACGCCCACCGATTTAACCGGCAGGAATACCACGAAAGCCTGTGATACCTGGTCGTATAAATCATTGGCGCGCAATTCGCTGATGAATATATCGTCGGCCAGTCGTAGCGTATCGGCGAACTCCTTTTTGACTTCGCCAAGAATACGCACGCCGAGGCCGGGGCCTGGGAAGGGATGGCGGTACACCATTGATTCTGGTAAACCCAGTTCGACCCCAACACGGCGAACTTCATCTTTAAATAATTCACGTAGCGGCTCGACCAGGTCGAGTTTCATATCATCGGGCAAACCGCCGACATTATGATGCGATTTTATTAGATGTGCCTTGCCGGTCGATGCTCCGGCAGATTCGATAACGTCCGGGTAAATCGTCCCCTGCGCCAGCCATTTAGCATCATTTTGCTTAGCCGCTTCTTCTTCGAAGATCTCGATAAACAAGTTACCAATGGCCTTACGCTTTAATTCCGGGTCGGTGACTCCTTTAAGTTTATCCAGGAAACGAGCCTCGGCATCGATCCGTATTACTTTTATACCCATGTGCTCGGCAAACTGTTCCATGACCTGGTCGCCTTCATGGTGTCGCAGTAATCCATTGTCGACAAAAATACAGGTGAGTTGGTCGCCAATCGCTTCGTGTAACAACGCTGCTACCACTGAAGAATCAACCCCGCCCGACAAACCTAAAATCACTTCATCCTGCCCAACCTGCTTACGTACATCTTGAATGGTAGACTCGATGATATTGGCCGAGGTCCACTCCGAGCCACAACCACAGATATCGTGGATGAAGCGGCTATAAATAGCGACACCCTGTTTGGTATGAGTGACCTCGGGGTGGAATTGCAGACCGTAAATTTTGCGACTCTCGTCGGCCATACCGGCGATCGGGGCACTCTCGGTGCTAGCCATCAGTTTAAAGCCAGCGGGTAATTCGGCGACGCGGTCACCATGAGACATCCATACGTCGAGCATGCCGTGGCCTTCTTCGGTGACGCTATCCTGAATATCGCGTAATAATTCCGTATGGCCGCGGGCACGTACATGCGCATACCCAAATTCACTCTTACCGACATTCTCAACCACGCCACCCAGTTGCCGGGCGATGGTTTGCATGCCATAGCAAATGCCCAGTATCGGCACGTTCAGATCGAAGATTTCCATCGGCGCCAATGGCGTTTCATCGGCCAGCGTGGATTCGGGGCCGCCGGAAAGAATCAAACCTCTGGCGGCGAAATTTCTGATCCGTTCAAAGGAAATATCCCAGGGATATATTTCGCAATAAACCCCTGCTTCGCGTACGCGGCGGGCAATTAACTGCGTGTATTGGGAGCCGAAATCCAGAATCAGGATTTTATCGTCGTGCAAATCTGAGGACATATATTAGATCCGAAAGTTTTTAAACCCGATAGTTCGGTGCTTCTTTGGTGATAGTGACGTCGTGCACATGAGACTCGGTCATGCCTGCCGAAGTCACCTTGACGAATTCAGGCTTGCTACGCATATCATCAATATTCGCACAGCCGACATAGCCCATGCTCGAGCGCACGCCACCGAGTAATTGATGAATAGTATTGGCCAGCGGCCCTTTAAACGGCACTCGACCTTCGATGCCCTCGGGCACCAGCTTTTCATCTGCACTATCGGCCTGAAAGTAACGGTCACTCGAACCTTTCTGCATGGCTGCGATAGAGCCCATGCCACGGTAGGACTTGTATGATCGACCCTGGAAAAGCTCTACTTCGCCAGGGGCTTCTTCGGTTCCCGCGAACATGCTGCCGATCATCACGCAATGGGCACCGGCAACCAGCGCCTTGGCGATATCGCCTGAGAATCGAATGCCTCCATCGGCGATGACAGATACTTCGGAACCCCTTAAGGCTTCGGCAACATTATTAATCGCAGAAATCTGCGGTACGCCGACACCTGCGACAATACGTGTCGTACAGATCGAGCCCGGGCCGATGCCAACCTTAACCGCATCGGCACCGGCGGCTACCAGGTCCAGCGCCGCAGCCGCGGTGGCGATATTGCCGCCGACCACCTGAACATGCGGGTAGCATCCTTTTATCCAGGCAACTCGATCGATAACACCACGCGAATGGCCATGTGCGGTGTCTACCACGATCACATCGACTTCTGCTTCTACCAGTGCTCGGACCCGGTCTTCGGTATCAGCGCCAGTGCCAACCGCAGCACCGACACGCAGACGTCCCTGCTCATCTTGGCAGGCCAGCGGGTGAACAGTTGATTTGACGATATCTTTGACCGTAATCATGCCGGTTAACTCGCCACTATCGTCAACCACTAACAAGCGCTCGATGCGGTGGCGATGCAGCAATTCAAGTACCTCTGCCTTCTCAGCACCTTCACCAATGGTAACCAGCGATTCTCTTTTGGTCATAATCGAAGAAATCGGCTGGTCCAGATTGGTTTCGAAACGTAAATCGCGTTTGGTAACCAGACCGGTGAGGCCATCGCTACCTATGACAGGCAAACCGGATATTTTACGAGTTTTCGTTAATTCGATAACATCACGCACCGGTGTATCAGGGCTAATCGTAATCGGATCCTTGATCACGCCGCTTTCGTATTTCTTCACGCTCGCTACTTCAGCAGCCTGCGCTTCGACCGACAGGTTCTTATGGACAATACCCAGGCCGCCTTCCTGAGCGATAGCGATAGCCAAGCGGACTTCGGTGACGGTGTCCATCGCGGCTGACACCAGCGGGATGTTCAGCTCTATGCCCCGGGTTAAACGGGTTTTTAAAACGGTATCATTGGGCAGGACTTCGGATCTGGCAGGTACCAGTAAAACATCGTCAAAAGTAAGGGCTTCCTGGCTGATTCGCATGAGGGGCTCCGGGCGGGAAATTGCAAAGCGAGATTATAGGGTTTCGTCGAGTTGAGTTAAACTGTTCGGCCAAAATAAATCGACAAATCGTATAAATGAAAACAAAGCGCTCGGCCAATGATGCTGTCTGGACCGTTTCGGCACTCAACTTCGAGGTAAAGACCATACTCTCAGAAGGAATAGGCAGCCTATGGATAGAAGGAGAAATTTCCAATTTCGTAAAACCTGCTTCCGGGCATTGGTATTTCACACTGAAAGACGAGAAGGCTCAATGCCGGGCCGCCATGTTCAAGGGGCGAAATAACCGCATGGGTTTTACACCACAGAACGGCCAGAGCGTATTGGTTAAAGCACAGGTTACTCTGTACGAGGCTCGCGGTGAGTACCAGCTGATAGTCGATCATATCGAAGATGCTGGAGTCGGCGAGTTAAAGCGACGCTACGAGCAACTTAAAAACCAGTTGGACAAGGAAGGACTCTTTGCGGCATCACGTAAAAAGCCACTCCCGGACCCGCCACAGCATATCGGTATCATTACCTCGCCAACCGGCGCAGCTATTCGCGATGCCCTCAGTGTCATCCGGCGCCGGGCGCCTCATATTCCAGTGACACTGTTTCCAACGATGGTTCAGGGCGAACAGGCTGCAGAACAAATACGAAATTCCCTTGCCCAGGTTAAGAGGTTTCAAAACTGCGATGTCGTTTTAATGATTCGTGGCGGTGGTTCGCTGGAAGATATGTGGTGTTTCAATGACGAAGCTCTGGTTCGCGACATGGCTGAATTCCCCTTACCCATCGTCACCGGTATCGGTCACGAAATCGACTTCACGATTGCCGACTTTGTCGCCGATTTTCGTGCCCCTACTCCTTCGGTAGCAGCCGAAACCATTACACCGGACTGCCAGGATTTGATGCAGCTAATCGATGAGCGACTGTCCCGTTTAGTCGTACAAATGCAACTGCGTCTGAACAAGGAAAGAGAACGTTCGTCGCAATTGGAGAGACACCTCAATAACCTGCATCCTCAGCGTCAGTTCGAGCAATTAAAACAGCGTCTAAGATACGCCAGAGAAGGTTTGATCAATCAAATGACGGGCCGCCTGTCTCACGACAAAGCACAACTGCTTCTTTGCCAAACCGGTTTTTTTCAACACAATCCGTTAGGCACCATCAAACAACATCAAAAGAACATCGAGCAGCTTGGCTACAAAAACGCCCAGGCGGTTAAGCAGTCATTGCTCGTCGCGCGGCATCAATTGGCATTACAGGCGAAAACACTCGATACCCTGAGTCCACTGAAAACTCTCTCCCGAGGATTTGCGACAATTGAGAAAAAAGGCAAACTGGTTACTTCGGTCGCACAGCTTGAAAAAAACGACGAAGTGAAAATCACGCTGAATGACGGTAACAGGCAGGCGACTATTCTTTGATTAAAACTTTGGTTTCCCGAGGTCTATTGCCTGGTTAAATGAATTGAGATATCCCCCGCGGGTTAGCAGTTAATCATAACGCAGGTTGAGGATAGCCCCTCACCCCAACCGACAGGACTAATTCTCAGGTGTCTGTGCCGATTGCCCGACTAGCTGCGCTTCCTGCATCTGGCGAACAAGATCAAACTCCTGTTGCTGTTCTGGCGTCATCCGATCGAGCTCGGCATTTTGTTTGCCACTGAGAACATTGGCCACATATGACTCCATGTCTTCAATATAGATATAATCCTCGTTTAAATTCGAGGCTGGCTGCGCGATGCTCACATAGTCGGTTTCCCTGCTGACAGGTAAAACGATAATGTGAGTCAAAACCGGGGTCGCGCAACTGTCTGTCTTTCTATGCTTTAATACTGTATTCAGATTTGAAGTCAGGTATTTAACGAGCTGATTCAGCTTCATACTCTTTTTTATCTGGACAGGACGGTCTAATGACAACGGCAAGGTCAGTTTAAAATCATATTCTTCTGCTAACCTGGTCAAAGTTTGTACCAAAGTGGTATCGGAACTGGCCGGCTCGACGACAGGGTTACAAGAGTTCTCGGCCTGCGCCGGGGTAGAGCCAACAATCAGGATTAGTAGTAAATAGAAAAAGAGAAGAGGCACTTTATTCATTATTAACAGGTGGCCTGAATAAGTTCACATTTTCGAAATAAATACACCGGGCAAACACTGGTAAAACGTCTGACACTTTAGACTGACGCTGCAAGGATTATTCTCGCATTATCTATAAACGTCAATCGGCTTTTGCGCTTAAAAATCACCACATAAATCACCGCATCTTATCCACATAAGTCTCTGAAATAGATAAAAAATTCAACACATAATTTTTTTTAATAAGAACCAGTGTATTTTTTATTATCTTTTTTCAAAATTTTTGATAAATACTATTTGTGGCATTACCGGGAGCAAAAGATGTGTCAAAAATAAATATTAACGATATCGATTTAGACCTTGAATACGAAGATGAGATTGATGACCAGGAGCTTGATCAGTTAGCCAGCAAGAAGCATAAATATCAGGCCAGGAGGAAGATTGAGAATCTCATTGAGAAGAAAAGATTAAGAAAAATGATGTATACGGAGGATAGCTACTGGGAAGACTAGTAAATAGCAGCTATCGGAGTCAAACCTGACTATTTTCATGAGCATCTCTTTTAACGATAGATTAGACTCTACCGCAATTTTAATCAGGAGTTAAACATGAGTATTAGTAGACACCACAGCAATCAACGCATGAGTCAGATGGTCATTCACGGCGATACCGTATACCTGGCCGGACAGGTAGCGAATGACGCGACTGCCGATATCAAAACGCAAACACAACAGGTACTGGACAAGATTGACACATTGCTTGCCGAGGCGGGTTCAGACAAGTCTAAAATCCTATCGGCGCAGGTATGGGTTGCCAATATCGGTCATTTCGCCGCAATGAACGAAATCTGGGATGACTGGGTAGCCGAAGGTAATGCGCCTGCGCGTGCCTGCATCGAAGCACGTCTAGCATCACCGGATTTGCTGGTCGAAGTTGGTATTATTGCTGCAAAGTAGTCTACCAGTTTACAACAGCCCCGAATAATGAAATTCATCGATGTCTGCATGGCAGTCGCGGTCGCGGTCATCTGGGGCATGGGCTTTATCATCGCCAAAGCAGCGATGTCTCACTTCTCGCCGATATTATTAATGGCGCTGAGATTTACCCTGACCGCAGGCTGCCTGATCTGGTTTTTTCGGCCTCCGGTTAGGTTATTCAAAAACCTGTTCTGGATATCCCTGGTAAGCGCTGCAATACAGTACAGCTTGACGTTCAATGGCGTGAAAGGAATCGACGCCTCCACTGCCGGATTACTGGTTCAGCTCGAAGTACCCTTTGGTTTGATCATGGCGTGGATTTTCCTCGGTGATCGAATATCCATCAAACAGACAATCGGCATTATGATTGCCTTTCTGGGCGCGGTTTTGATCATTGGAGAACCAAAGCTTTCCGGTGATCTGGTCTACGCTTTCATGGTAATCGGCGGCGCCTTCACCTGGGCGATAGGACAAATCATGATTAAGAAACTCGGTAACATCGGTGGCTTCATGTTGATTACCGGTGTGGCCATCTTTGCTGCGCCGCAATTATTCATCGCCTCCTGGTTATTCGAGTCTGATCAACTGCATCAGATTCAGACCGCCAACCTGCCGGCCTGGGGCGCAGTAGCTTATCTTGGACTGATAATGACGGCGCTAGGTTACGCGCTCTGGTATCGCTTGCTCGGCCTGTATACCGTCAATCAGGTGATGCCCTTCCTGTTATTGCTGCCGGTAACTTCAGTGATAGGTGGAATCGCGTTTCTCGACGAGTCACTCACGATTAAAATTACCATTGGTGGCCTAATGGCTTTGACCGGAGTTGCTTTGATTACGATCCAGCGTTCGCCGTTTAGAGCGATAAGGCAGACTTAGGAACCCGATGATTCACGCTGCTTAATGGCCTCATTAATCTGTTTAAAATCTTCCATTAGGCTATCGCAAAATATCTGCGTCGAATAACAAAGCACATCCATATCAATATTTAACTGACCATTAATTTTAGCCATGGTACGACGCACAACCGTTGGATGCGCCGGATGCTCAGGCGGCGTAAAGGACCAGAGAACATATCGGCCCTTATTTTTCTGTTTAAATATTTTCCAGCCCTCGTATTCGGTTAGCTCCGCACCAGCGTCTGATTCCAGTGCCTTTAAGGCTTCTTCGACTGTCTTAAATGGAATAGCATCATTCTCTGCGTTTTGGGCGAATGTGGACGGTATAAACATCAACGCCGTGAGGGCAAAATATAAAACTTTCAATTTAGGATTTCCTGACTGATCCTTGTGACGTCTACATGTTAAATCAACAAAGTTTAAAAATCATGCCAGCTATCAGGTATATAATGTTTTTATTCTAGTCATTAAAAAACATCAATTTTGGCCGATTTCACCATAACAATAAAATCTACCGACAATCATTAGGAGCCCTGACTCATGGATTTTCACGATATATCGCTGCTGTTACGCTCGCATTCATCCATATTAGTTTTGCGGACACACGAGGAGAGACGCGCGGTCGATCTACTCAAGGATATTGCCCTGAACATGAGTTCGGCAATCTTCAAATGGTCAGTGGCCACGGGTTTGCAACGCATCGACATCGTCCTCGAGCCCCAGACCCACCTGAAGGAACCGACCAAGGTACTCGAACATATTAATGCCAGCGAGTTCGAAGGCATTTACATGCTGCTGGATTTTCACCCTTACCTGAAAGACCCGGTACATGTCCGCCTGTTAAAGGAACTGGCCATGAAGTTCAGCGAAAACTCCGCCAAACTGATTCTAGTCAGTCATCAATTAGAAATACCAGCCGAAGTAAAAAAGATGACCGCCAGCTTCGAACTGGCTTTGCCGGACGATGACCAGCTCTTAAAAATAATAAAGGACGAGGCATCGGCCTTCGCAAAAGAGAATCCGCAGATAAAGGTCAATGCCGACAAAAAGGCGCTCAGGCAGCTCATCAATAACCTCAAAGGTCTTAGTTACAACGATGCGCGACGATTGACTCGTTCGGCTATTATCGACGATGGTGCGATCACCGAAAGCGACCTGCCGGGCGTTATGCAGGCAAAATACCAGCTCATGAATCGTGACGATATTCTGGCCTTCGAATTCGAGACCAGTAATTTTGATGAACTGGCTGGCATGCAAAATCTGAAAGAATGGTTACGTCAAAGAGCCAGCTTCTTTCATCAAAATCATGATATGAAAGGCATGCAATCACCAAAAGGCATTCTGCTGTTAGGTGTTCAGGGCTGTGGCAAAAGTGTTGCCGCCAAAGCGGTCGCTGGAGCATGGAAGGTGCCATTACTGCGACTCGATTTTGGTCGTCTTTATAATAAGTATGTCGGTGAATCGGAAAGCAACATCCGCGAAGCATTAAAAACCGCCGAGGTGATGTCGCCCTGTATCCTCTGGATCGACGAACTGGAGAAAGGCATATCGGTCAACGAACACGACGATGGTACATCACAAAGAATCCTGGGGACGCTATTAACCTGGATGGCAGAAAACGATAAACCGGTCTTTATCGTCGCCACCTCGAATGCGATAGATCAATTACCACCCGAGCTGGTTCGCAAGGGACGACTCGACGAAGTGTTTTTCGTCGACCTGCCCTCTATCGAAGTTCGCGAAGCCATATTCCAGATTCATGCCGACAAGCGCGAGCTTGATAAATCATCGCTCGACATGACTAAACTGGCCGATTTAACCGAAGGCTTTTCAGGCGCAGAAATAGAGCAGCTAGTGGTATCGGCGATTTACTCGGCGCATGCGGATGAAGCACCGGTCACGATGGCAACCCTCATCGAAGAAATCAGGCAAACTAAACCACTGTCTATATTAATGGCGGAGAAGATAGCCGCGCTGAGACACTGGGCTGAAGGGCGGACTGTGTCGGTGGATTAGCCCCTACGACCTTGAATCCATAGCGGAGAGAATTTTGGGATAGTAAAATCCCAGCGTAATCGCTCGCAATAGCATTAACAGACTTAAACCCAAAAACAGTCCGTGATTGCCGAGCCAGGGAATAAGCAAACTCATCGCGGCCAGGTAAAGCAGCATCGATACGATCATCGCATTACGCATTTCTCGACTATAACCGGTGCCAATGAAAATGCCATCGAGTTGAAAACTCCAGATCGATATTAATGGAGAAATAATCATCCAGGGTAAATAAATTACCGCCGTTTCGACTACTGCATCGATACTGGTGAACAAACCGATAATCATCTCTCCGAATAGCCAATAAGCCAGGCTCACCAGACTCGCAATGAAAAAAGCCCACAGGCTGGTAAGCCTGACTGCCCGTGAAAAGGCCTGTCGACGAGCCGCGCCATAGGCACTGCCGGTTAATGCCTCGGCGGCATGGGCGAAACCATCCAGTCCATAGGCCATAATGCTTTGCAGGTGCATTAAGATAGCATTGGCGGCCAGTACGAGGTTGCCCATACGAGCGCTTTCAGCGGTAAAATAAGCGAACGAAAACGTCACGCAAAGGGTTCGGATAAAGATATCGCCATTGGCACGCATTAAAGCCAGCAGAGCCGACTTATCGAACAGGCTGGCGTAGTTTAACTGCTGGATTGCTGTTTTGATCTGCCCGCGAAGCAAATAAAAACCAAAACCAGCTGCCAGATATTCGGCAATCAATGTAGCTACCGCCACGCCTTCGACACCGAGATCCAGGCCGACAACAAAGAAGATGTCGAGCAGGACATTGGTCACATTCAGAATTAGCTGTAGTGCGAATACCCTCCGAGTATTATGCATACCGATAAAGACACCGGTAAACACATAAGTGCATAGGGTGGCAGGAGCGCTCCAGATTCGAATATAAGCGTAGTCGGCAGTGAGTTGCTCTACCTGCTCGCTGCTATCGAGCAGATATAAAGCGAACTCAATCAGCGGAAGACTCAAGAGAATGGTCACCATACCGAGGACCAATGCCAGCAGAATGACTCGCAGCAAAGTTTCCGATAACCCCTGGCTATCATCTGCGCCAAAGGCGCGCGCGATAAATCCGGTCGTGCCCATGCGCAGAAAACCGAAGCTCCAGAATATAAAGCCGAATATCAAGGCACCCAACGCCACCGCCCCAATCGCCGCCGGATCGGGTAAATGACCCACCACAGCAGTATCGACTGCACCCACTA
>JAOUJX010000358.1 GCA_029882955.1 Gammaproteobacteria bacterium | reverse complement strand
TGGAATCGCTATCTCATCGAGCATGCCTTCCAGCAAACTGCCGACCGATTTGCTATGTTGCTCGGTGGCCGTTAGTCGGTGTTCGCAGACGGAAGCGAAGATGGCCTGAATGTCTCCGGGTTCGACCTGGTTTCGGCCATTCATTAGTGCCCAGGCTTTGCCCGCACGAACGATGGCCAAACCGGCACGCGGCGATACTCCGTAAACAAACAATCCAGGATTTCGGGTAGCCAGTATTAGCGTCTGAACGTAATCAAGCAGAGACTTTGAGCAATGAATTTGCTCGACCGCCTGTTGTAATAACAGGAATTGATCGATGCTCAGACTCGGTTTTATGCGAAGCATCTTCTCGCGCGGGTTTTCTCCGGACAGCAGGGCCCGTTCGGCCTCTTTATCAGGATAGCCAAGTTGAACCTTCATCATGAAGCGGTCGAGTTGCGATTCCGGCAGGGGGAAGGTGCCCGATTGATCGAGTGGATTTTGCGTGCCGATGACGAAAAATGGTTCGTCGAGCTTATGTGTAGCGCCTTCTACCGTGATTTGTTTTTCTTCCATGGCTTCGAGTAAAGCGCTTTGGGTTTTCGGTGTAGCGCGATTAATTTCGTCGGCTAGCAGGAAATGAGCAAATATGGGTCCGGGATGAAAATTGAATGCCTGATTTGCAGGATCGAAAATAGAAACACCGAGGATATCGGCCGGCAGTAAATCGCTGGTGAACTGGATACGATTAAAATCGAGGCCGAATACCTGGGCGATGGTTTGAGACAGCGTGGTTTTTCCGACACCGGGTAAGTCTTCGATCAGGCAGTGACCGCGAGCCAGTAGACAGCAGACGGCAAGCCTGATCTGTGTCGATTTGCCGAGAATAATGGTTTCTATCGCAGAAATGGCGCGATCGATTTCGGCCTGGCACTGCACCACAGAGTGGTTGGTATTATCAAGCATGCTTTAAGAGATTCATTAAGAGTCGGTGTTAGACAAAGTGTAGCTGATTTTGTTTACTACGACCGCTAAAAAGTACACACTCAATGCATGACTAGCTTACCCATACTTTATTCGTTTCGACGCTGCCCCTACGCCATTCGTGCGCGCATGGCGCTCGCTTATAGCGGTATCCGCGTTGAATTGAGGGAAGTAAAATTAAGTCATAAACCTGATGAATTGCTCAAGATTTCGCGCAAAGCAACCGTTCCTGTTTTAGTTCTCGACAATGGCGACGTGCTCGAAGAAAGTATCGATATTATGCGTTGGGCTTTGTCGGTTAACGATCCAGAGCACTGGCTAGTCGAAGACAGGGAAGGGTTGATCAGGGAAAATGATGAAGTGTTTAAGCCTTTGCTTGATCGTTATAAGTATGCAGATCGTTTTCCTGAATTGACAGCGGATGAACATCGGCAGGCGGCATTGCCTTTGCTTCGTCGTCTGAACAGGATATTAGCCGGTGATAAATTTCTCTCAGGAGAGAAATTAAGTCTCGTCGATGTGGCTATTATGCCTTTTGTCCGGCAGTTTGTCGGTGTTGAACCACGGTGGTTTGAGCAGTCGGAATTTGAGTTCCTGCGACATTGGTTGCGGAGTATTCTGGCTTCTGAGTTATTTGGTCGAGTGATGCTAAAAGTTGATTTTTGGAAGACTGGTGACGAGGTTGTTTATTTTTGAAGGCGGCACTGGCAACAGGGTCTGGTATCCCTAAATATTATTCTCGTATAGATTTCTAAAGCGCAAAAATGATTTCTTTTTGCTCCAGTAGAAGAAAAGCAGGGTGTATATTAGCTGAATAGTATCAGCGCTCCCCCATCCCAACATAATCCCTTAACTCAACCCCGGTATACAACTGCCGCGGACGACCAATCCGTTGTTCCTGATCGACCATCATTTCGCTCCATTGCGATATCCAGCCAGCCGTCCTTGCCATCGCGAAGACAACGGTAAACATGTTAAGCGGTATATCGAGTGCCTTGAGGATAATGCCGGAATAAAAGTCGACGTTCGGGTACAGGTTGCGTTCGACGAAGTAATCATCTTCCAGCGCGATGCGTTCCAGTTGTTTGGCGGTTTCAAACATTGGGTGACTAATGCTCTCCATCTCGTCAAGCAGGTCATTACAGGCCTTGCGGATTATCGTGGCGCGTGGATCGTGATTTTTGTAGATACGGTGACCGAAGCCCATCAGGCGATATGGATCATTTTTATCTTTGGCGCGTGCGATGTATGTTGAAATTTCTGACGGATCGCTAATTTCTTCCAGCATATGAATCACCGCTTCGTTTGCGCCACCGTGCGCAGGCCCCCAGAGCGAGGCAATGCCCGCGGCGATACAGGCGTAAGGGTTAGCTCCCGAGCTACTCGAAAGCCGAACCGTCGAGGTGCTGGCATTTTGTTCGTGGTCGGCGTGGAGGATGAAGACTAATTCCATCGCACGGGTTGCCACCGGACTGATCTTGTATTCCTCGCTGGGGAAACTGAACATCATGTGTAACAGGTTTTCGATATAACTTAAATCGTTGCGGGGGTAGGCCGGCGGCAGGCCGTTCGCATGGCGATAACATAACGCAGCAATCGTCGGCATTTTGGCCAGTAGACGAAGCGCAGAAAGATCGCGATGTGCAGGATTGTTAATATCCAGCGAGTCGTGATAAAAGGCCGAGAGGGCGCCGACAACACCAACCATCATCGCCATCGGGTGAGCATCGTTATGGAAACCATTGATGAATTGCATCAATCCTTCGTGGACGATGGTGTGGTTTTTAATCGACGCTTCGAACGCCAGGAACTGTTCGGTAGTCGGCAACTCACCATACATCAACAGGTAACTGCTTTCCAGGTAGTTACTCTGATCGGCGAGCTGTTCTATCGGATAGCCGCGGTAACGCAGTATGCCCTGGTCGCCGTCGATATAGGTAATATCGCTTTTGCAACTGGCGGTCGCCTGAAAACCGGGGTCGTAGGTAAAAAGATCTAATTTACTGGTTAACTGGCGTACATCGATGCTGGAATTACCTACTACAGGATCGAGAATGTCGAATTCAGCTGAATTGCCATTGCGGTTATCGATGATGGTAACGTTGTTGGCTGTCATAGCTGTATTCTCATTGTTGGTCAGAAGTAGCTGGAATTATAAACTAATCATTTTGTTAAAGGATGAATTATTAATCCCCCGGTTACGCGAATTTAAAAGAGAAAATGCGTAAACTCAGGCGATCCTGAGGCGGGCTGCAATGCATTATTGCAAGCGATGTTGATATCTGACCGTTAAGTATCCAGCGATCCGTATTCATCAAAAGAAAGTGTCTGGTAACGGCTAACCCGGATGTTATCGGACCAGTGATTCGGTGGTAACCCGGCCTTCAACAGTAATTGCCGAAAGAAATCCTGCGGTCTGTCCAGTTTGTTCCAGACCTGCGGCAAAAAGGTCGCTCGGTGATGACCATCTTCGATTAATAGACCATCGATACCCGGTTTAAGCTGATTTAGTAAGTCTATCTGACTGGTCGCTGACAAAGGCTCCATTGGCGATAAAATCGAAATTTCAATGTCAGTATCGGGTAGCTCTTCAGCCGTCAGTTTGGGGAAACGCGGGTCGCGAACAGCCGCGTTATAGGCCGTATTGGCGACTGATTGAGCCAATGCTTCACTTGCCTGTAGACTGCCCATACAGCCTCGTAGCTCACCTTTTTGTGTCAGCGTAACAAAGCTGGCCAGTATTTTGTCAAGGTTTCCGCGTGACTGGCTGGAGTCTATTTCAAGCGCTGCGCCATTCTTCAAGCCCTCAACTATCGACTGTCGAGCGATTTCCAGTAGCTGTCGCTTTTCCTCAGGCGTGATATCAATGCAGAATGAATGCGCCATAACCGACTACTCGTCCCGGGTCGCCTGCGGTATCACCCGAATTGCAGGCTTTGATTAATTTTACCGACATGGATTGACTATGGGCCGCACGCATTAAGCCATTAATTGCCCTGGCGCCGCAGGCTTCTTCGCCCGATAAGTCACTTCTTTTATCAAGAATATTCTGACAGGTTTGCGCGTCGATTTTCCGCGCCTGGTCGTAGCTGTGGAAATGAGAGAGATCACTGCTGATCACAATTATGGTTTCTTCATTTCCCCATACAGCGTCTAACAAGCT
>JAOUJX010000044.1 GCA_029882955.1 Gammaproteobacteria bacterium | reverse complement strand
TGCTGTACCCAGCACCGGCCCAAGCACCGCGCCAGCACCGCCAATAACCATCATAAAAATCAGCTCACCCGAATGCGTCCAGTCCATCATTTCGGGACTGATATAATTGGTAAAATTGCCGAGGAAAAATCCCGCAACACCGCACAAGGCACCCGAGATGACATAACAGCTCAGCTTGTACTGATAAGTGTCGTAACCAAGCGCCTGCATACGCTCGTCATTATGTTTACTGCCGAATAAAACCTTGCCATAGCGCGCATGGATGAGACGGTGCATTAGATATAGCGACAGTAACAAAACCACGAGAACAGCGTAATAAAGGGTATTGGCATTTTCGATGTCGATGAATCCGCCAAATTCGCTACGCTGATAAATCACCAGCCCATCGTCGGCACCGTATTCTTCGATACTAACGAAGGTAAAATACAACATCTGGGTAAAGGCGAGCGTAATTAAAATAAAATAAAGCCCTCGTGTGCGCAAACAGATAACACCGGTTACCAGGGCAAACAGGGCACTGCTTCCAATAGCTAAACCCAGGTGGATATAACCGTTGAAAATTTCGTAGTAAGACGGTATGCCAACACTGTACGCACCGATGCCCAGATATGCCGCATGTCCCAGACTAATCATGCCGCCATAGCCCACAATTAAATTCAAGCTAACCACCGCAATCGTCAGGATTAATATCCGTGTGAGTACATCGAGATAAAAACTTTGATCCAGGATAGAAATACCTATCGGTGCCGTTATCAACAACAGGATGGCAGCAGCGTATATCAGCCCGCTGGGTTTTCTCAGAGCGCCGATCATTTTTTGTTAAAGCCGCTGGGCGGGAACAGGCCTTCGGGTTTGAAGACCAGTACCACGGCCATCAAAACATACACCAGCATGGCAGATAGCGCGGGAGCGGCTGTTTCTGCACTCTGGTTAGAGATGAAGATTTTCAGCAAATCATCGAGATAAGACCGCCCCAGGGTATCGATAAAGCCAATGAGTATGGCGCCGTAAAAAGCACCCTTAACTGAACCGATACCACCGACGATCACCACCACGAAAGCGATGATAATTATCTCATTACCCATGCCGATACTGGCTTCGGTAATCGGGGCGATGAGAAAACCAGCAAAGCCAGCCATCGCCGCACCAATAGCAAATACAATTAAATAGAGACGATCAATATTGACACCGAGCGCGGTGACCATGGCGCGGTTCGATGCGCCTGCGCGAATCAGCATGCCCAGGCGTGAACGCGTCACCAGAAAGTACGAGCCCAGTGCCACCAGCAAACCACAGCCGATGATCAACAGTCGATAAGTTGGTATGACAAAACCGGCAATTTCCAGCTGGCCGTTTAAAACCTCGGGTAGTGGAATTGTCGCACCAGCCGAGCCCCAGATAATATGCGCCAGGGTATCGAATACCAGGATCAATCCAAAGGTTACCAGCACCTGATCGAGGTGATCCTGACCGTAGAGTTTTCGTGCGATTAAGGTATCGACCAGTATTCCGAGCACCAGCATCGCTATCAGAGTGGCGACCGCGGCGATAATGAGCGAACCGGTGAGAGATACGACAGAGGCGCCGACAAAGGCGCCAACCATATAAAATGAGCCATGCGCCAGGTTGATGAAATCCATGATGCCGAAAATCAGCGATAAACCAGACGCCAACAGGAAAAGCAACAGGCCCAGTTGAAGGCCGTTGAGTAACTGAGATATCAGCAAATGCCAATCCATTAAATCACCATGGAGTTTAGTTACCGTTTAACTAAAACGGGTCACGAATTTGCAACATCCGTGACCCGTGACTCTTAAGCCCGTAATAAATCTATAGTTTGCACTGGTCGACGTAATTATCCTGGTGATTCTCGAAAACAGTTTTGACTACCTTCGTCGTCCAGTTGCCATCCGCATCGGCAACGACTTCGCGCAGGTAGAAATTTTGGATCGGCATATGGTTCTTGCCATAGCTAAAGCTACCGCGAACCGATGCAAAATCGGCCTTTTCCATTGCCGCTCTGACCGCATCCTGGTTACTCATATCGCCACCAGTAGCCCTCATCGCACTATCAATCAGCATGATTGAGTCGTAGGACTGCGCCGCGTAAAACGATGGGTAGGTTCCATGCTTTGCCTTAAAGTCGGCGACGAATTTTTTGTTGGCCGCATTATCCAGATCCGGCGCCCAGAACATGGTGCTTTTCGAACCCATGACACCTTCAATGTTGGCCGACTGTAATTTCGGTAACGAAATCGAATCGACCGTGAACACACTGTAAAGCGGCAGGCTATCTTTCAGGCCGGCTTGTTGATACTGTTTGATGAAAGCACCGCCAGCACTGCCGGGGTAAAAAATAAAGAGTCCGTCGGCACCCGAAGCCTTGGCTTTTGCCAGTTCGGCTGAAAAATCGAGTTGCCTGTCTTTACCCCATTTGGTCATGTCCTTGCCGACAATTTCGCCCTTAAATGCACGCTCGACGCCGGCCACCATATTCTTTCCAGCAGCGTAGTTCGGTGCAATAACATAAAGCGACTTTACATTTTGTTGATTTAAAACCTCCCCCATTGCCATCGGCGCCTGATCGTTCTGCCATGAAGTGGAAAAGAAGTTTTTGTTACAGCCTTTACCGGCGAGTTGCGAAGGACCGGCATTCGAGCTGATTAAAAACTTACCAGCATCGAGTACAGTCTTGCTCGAAGCCAGTAATACATGCGACCAGATAAAACCAGCCACAAAATCGACTTTATCGCGCTTTACCAGCTTGTCAGTTTTCTGCTTACCAATTTCCGGCTTGAAGCCATCGTCTTCGAACATAACTTCGATGTCTTTGCCGGCCATCTTACCGCCAAGATGTTCTACCGCGAGATTAACGGCATTCTTCATGTCTTCGCCGATTACACCTGCAGGCGTGGTCAAAGTCGTGACGAATCCTATTTTGACGCTTTCGGCCTGACCTGCAACCGGCATACTAAGGGCGGCCGCCAGGCCAGCTGTAATCAGGAGCTTTTTAAATATCATTATTCATTTCCTCTTCAGGTTTGGTTTTTATGTTTTTGGGTCTGGGTTTTATTATAAAGCCAGCCATTTTACCCAATCACCTTGTCAAATCTACGGCTACGCTACTTATATTTTGACAATTGTTGGCGGGTAAACTCGCTCAACACCAGTCTCCCACTAATCGCAGCACGTTCCGCCAGCAACTCGCCCCAATTTTCAGTGCCCCGCCAAAAGGTTCTTTTCATTTCCAGCATCGCTTCGGGGTTGTAACTCGCGAGCTTGTCGGTAAAAGACCGCACCGCTTCATCGAGCGCTTCCACCGAATCGTAAACGCTGGCATAGAGCCCGTGTTCCATCGCCCAGTTAGCGTCATAAAAACTATCGGCATCGATTGCGATTTGCGACATTGCACTCAAGCCCAGTTTACGTTCGACCGCCGGGCCAACCACAAAGGGACCGATCCCGACGGTTAGCTCGCTGAGCTTAATCGAAGCATGTTGTGTCGCCATACAATAATCGGTTGCCGCTGCCAGACCAACGCCGCCACCGACCACCTTACCCTGGACCCGGCCGACGATGAATTTGGGGCATAAACGCATCGCATTGATGACATTGGCAAAACCACTGAAGAAGCCCAGTCCGGCCTCGGCGTCATTAATTTGCATGAGTTCGTTAAAACTGGCACCGGCGCAAAAAGTTCTGTCACCGCCACTTTTGAGGATAATGACTTTGACTGCAGCGTTGTTTCCGGCTTCAGTGATCGCATCGGCTAATTGTCCGAGCACCGCTGCTGGCAGGCTATTTTGTGCCGGATGAAAAAACTCAATGCTGGCAGTCGGGCCATTAATATCCTGTTTGACATAGGCGTCACTCATATTTACTTCCAGCCAGGAGTGGTTAGGTGAAGGCGTTAAAGGCTATCGTGGTATGCGTGTCTCGAATCCCGGCGATGCTGTGTATCTGCTTCTCGACGTAGTGACCAATGTCATACGCATCGTCCAGATAACACTTTGCCAGCAAATCGTACTGACCGGATATCGAATAAACTTCCGAAACAGAGTCTCGCTCCACCAGTTCGGCAGCCACCTCGTAGGCTTTGCCGAGATCGCATTTTAATTGTACAAAGATGGTTTGCATTTAGTAGCCCCTGGGATTGCTTCAATTTATCCGATACATTATAAACCAGCCAGACGCTCGCCAATAATACTTTCGGCTTCCTGCATTATACCGTTAATCAACGACTCAACGCTGGGGATATCGTCAATCAATCCCGCTACCATGCCGCAACTCCAGGCCCCGACTTCCATCTCACCGTCGATCATGACTTTGGGATAAACACCGGCAACCTCGTCGATAATGTCGTCGATCTTAAGCTGATCGCCCAGCGCTTTCTCTTTTGCCAGAATTCGATCGACCGCGGTATTAGCCAGCACCCTTTCAGTATTGCGTATCGGACGCATAATCAAACGCGTATCCAGTTCACTGGCGTTAATCAGCGCCTGTTTGACATTGTCATGAATTGGCGCTTCCCGGGTCGCCATGAAACGCGTTCCCATGTTAATACCATCGGCCCCCAAAGCCAGTACCGCCACCAGCTGTGCGCCGGTCGCCAAGCCTCCGGAAGCAACGAAAGGAATCGACAATTCCTGCGCCGCTCGCGGTAGTAAAATTAAATTGGGGATATCATCTTCACCCGGATGCCCCCCGCACTCGAAACCATCGACGCTCACCGCATCGCAGCCAATACGCTCAGCCTTCAGCGCATGCCGCACCGAGGTGCATTTATGGATCACCTTTATGCCGGCATCTTTGAGTAGCGGCATATAAGCTTCTGGACTGCGACCGGCGGTTTCGACTATTTTCACTCCACCATCGATTATCGCCTGAATATATTCAGCGTAAGGCGGATCGGTAAACGCGGGCAGAAAAGTCAGATTAACGCCGAATGGCTTATCGGTCATGTCGTCGCAGCGCGAGATTTCTTTCGCCAGGTCTGCCGGTGTCTTCTGTGTTAACCCGGTGATAATCCCCAGGCCACCAGCATTGCTAACCGCAGCGACAAGCTCTGCGAAGCCGACAAAATGCATGCCGCCCTGTATGATCGGGTGCTGGATATCAAATAATTCGGTGATTTTAGTTTTCATAGAAGATAATACGCTCTGAAAAAAGAATGATTTCTACCATACACCAGGCCGATATTAAAAGCCGCTATCCCTGTCGTATAATTTTAAACGCATCCAGAGCACGCTGGCGAGTCGCCTTTAAATCTAGTGGTGCAGCATCGGCACCGCTTCCGGCACACCATTGCCAGTTGGCGCTATTACTGGCAATGCCGGATTATCACTAATACGCAAATCCTGCCGAAACCAGACAATATTAACTTGCGCTGAGGTCATCTAACTTAAAGCGAATTCAGCAACATCAATTCGTCGGGGTGCGGCTGCATATAATACGAACGTTCGATATACTCGTTTGGATATTTGCGAAAATGATGGCGCAGCAAGGTAATCGGCACGATCAGTGGTAAGCGCCCAAGGCGGTAATTCTCGATACTGTCGCTCAGCTCTTTCTTGTCGTCTTTGTCCAGCTCCTGCTTTAAATAACCGCGAATATGTTCTAGCACGTTGACATGATTGGAACGTTTTGCAGTTTTTTTCAATATGGCCATAAATCGCGATATATAAGCCTCGGCAAACTGTGAGAGTGGTTGCTGGTGAGCTTCGGAAAGATCTTTACCGAGCTGACGCGCCAACGTTTGGTCGTGACTAAACAGAATGAGTTTATGGCGTCCGTGGAAATCCATCAGCGTCTGCCAGCTCAAATCAGCCTCGCATACCTCGTGCCAGCGGCGATAAATGAAAACGCGGTGAACAAAATTTTCGCGTAGAACCGGATCACCTAATCTGCCTTCTTCTTCCACTGGCAGGTTGGGGAAATTTTCCATCATGGTTTGCGTATACAAACCTGCTCCGTTTTGCAGTGGAATACCGTTAGAATAAATTTTAACCCGTTCCATGCCACAACTCGGCGAGCCTTTTTTGACGATGTAGCCAAAAAAATCCTGGTGCCAGGATTTCTGTTCATGCGCAATTGCGATTAATTCATTGGTGACGCGTAGCGCTTCATTTTTAACACCCACCGCCTCAACCCTGTCGTCTTCTTTAACGAGACGAATCGTCTGCCGCGGTACGCCCAGACCTATCGCCATCTCCGGACAAAACGCCCGGAACTCGAAATACTTGCCCAGGGTATCCATGATGTAGCGATTTTGTTTATGCCCACCGTCGAAGCGCACGCGCTCGCCAATCAGGCAACTGCTAATGCCAACCGGAATCAAATCATGCATAGCTGCGACGAATCAACGGATTTAACAACCGACTAAACAATCCGGTAAACTGAATCGGGCCCTCGGTGACAGCCAGGCAAATACATTCGCCATCCTGGGTAGCCACGGGTCGATGTTGATGGCTGGCGTCTCGCAGGAGAAAATCTCCCTTTTGATATAAACCAGATTCATCGGAAAAGCTACCTTCGAGTATGACGGTATACTCATCGCCCAGATGTGTATGAGTGGTCGCTGCACCACCTGGCTTAATGCGTAATAATTCGACTTTAGCCCCATTACTATCGCGACATAATTCGACGCTATGAATATCCGGGCTAACGCGTTTCCAGGCCAGATTTTGATAACCGTTTTTAATAAACTGATGCAGACAGCGCGAGATTGTTTTATCGATCCGGGTCGGCGCTTCGTGGGTTTCATCCAGGCTATCGAGCCTGGCCAGTAATTGCGCTTTTAAATCGGTGGAGCCTGGAGATGGCTTAAGCTGTTGCATTAGCTCGCTACCGAGGTCGTTTAGATGCTTAATTTCCTGCTGACATGTTGGACAATGTTCGACATGTGCGGAAATACAAAGTGCCTGACTCAAAGGCAGGCTCCCGGCCGAATAGGCGGTTAACAGGGTTTCGTCGGGATGAATAGTTGATTTATTCATGATTATCTCGTGACTAATACTTCAAGTTTCTTCAGTGCCAGACGAACGCGTGATTTCACTGTACCCAATGGCAGTTTTAATTCTTCGCTGGTTTGCTGATGGCTTTTGCCTTGCAGATACACTTTGCTCAAAATCTCGGCTTGCGCAGCCGGTAATTTATCAAGCCTCGATCTAATATTGTCCTGCGCTCTGGTTTGATGCACTAGCTGAAACGGCCCGGGGCTTTCATCTTCGATATTTTCGAATATTTCGGTTGGGTCAATTTCACTGACGTAACGACTGTTACGGCGCAAATAATCGATGCGACAATTTCGCGCCAGGGTGAATATCCAGGTATTTAAATTGGCGAGCTTTGGATCGTAAGAAGAAGCCTTTAGCCAGATACGCATCATCACTTCCTGAGCGAGTTCATCAGCCACCAGGTCGGCAGCAGGCTCCCGGGCCAGACTGTAGGCGCGAATCAATGGCACATAGTGGTCGAACAGTTCGGCGAAAGCCGCCTTATCTCGATGTTCAGCGACTTTTTGCACCCAGCCCTGCAATGATGCCAGACGTTCACTCGATGTTTTACTTTGCCCCATGTTTCGGGAGCTCCCTGACTTTACTGTTTGTTGAAGATTATACGCATGCATTCAAATAATGGACCACACTGATCCAAATGTTTTTTCGCCGCGTATACAGTAGCAACAAAGTACAACAGGCCCAATGATGAACAACACAGCACTCATTAATCGTTTAAAAAGCTATTGCAGTACTTTGCATGAAGCAGACTTAAGCGAATTGCATACGATTTATAGCGGCTCCATCGTTTTTAAAGATCCGGTTCACAGCATTCAGGGCCTGGTTGAACTCGAAGATTATTTCCAGACGCTGTGTGCCGATTTAAGTGATTGTCGCTTCGAATATCTCGACGAGCTGGTCTCCGAAAACTCGGCTTATATCAAATGGATCATGCATTTTCGCCACCCGAAACTGGGGAATCGACTGATCAGTGTACGCGGCGTCAGCTATCTTAAATTTTCCGAATGGATTGAATATCAGGAAGATTTTTATGACATGGGGGCGATGCTTTACGAGCAGTTACCGGTATTGGGTAATGTCACGCGCTGGCTGCGACATCGGCTCGCCAGTTAGCCTACCGGGCAGGGAATTCGACTATGAGTGCATACATGAATACATGGGTAACCGGTGCTACCAGCGGTCTCGGAAAAAGCCTGGCGCTGGCGCTGGCGGCACAGGGCCACAACGTCATAGCCTCCGCGCGTAACCGCATTGGTTTGAAAGGCCTTGAAGCGATCTCAGGAAATATCGCGACGGTGGATTATGACATCTGCGATGAAAGCAATATCGACTCACTAACCGAACGCTTAAGCGCTATTTCACCACGACTTGATCTCATCATCTTAAATGCTGGTAGTTGCGAATACCTCGACTTTCCCGAACCAGACTGGTCAGCTACTCGACGTATGATGGAGGTTAACTTCTTCGGCACATTAAATTGCCTGAGAGCTGCGTTACCACTATTGCGTGAAAGCTCAGGCCAGCGGCCGCATATCGTCACGATCGCTTCGCAGGTCACAGCCGCACCATTTCCACGGGCAGAAGCCTACGGTGCTTCGAAAGCCGCATTGCAATATTTCTTCGACAGCTTACGTATTGATCTGGCGACTGCAAATATCGATGTTACTGTGGTCAATCCGGGCTTCGTCGATACCCCGTTAACGCGCAAAAACGATTTCGACATGCCATTTTTGATGGATGTCAATGAAGCCAGCAAACGAATTCTTAAGAAAATAGAAGCCCGCCCTCGCAACTATAGTTTTCCAACCCGGCTATCTGTGCTGCTCAGTTTATCGAAAATAATGCCTGCATTCTGGCAAAAAATGGTCAGCCCAGGATCCGCCGATCAACCTCGCCGAGGAATCGAAAAATGAATATCGCTATCATTGGTGCCGGCATTTCCGGCTTAACCGCAGCCTATTACCTCAAGCCCCGGCATCATATTAAGGTCTTCGAAATTGAAGACAGAATTGGCGGTCATACCGCGACTGTTGATGTCGATCTCGACGGCCAGAACTTTTCCGTTGATACTGGTTTTATCGTCTTTAACGACTGGACTTATCCTAATTTTATCGAGTTGATGGATGAACTTGGGGTCGAATCAAAACCAACAGAAATGAGTTTTAGTGTGCGTTGCGATAGCAGTGGCATCGAATACGGCGGAAATAATTTAAATACCCTGTTCGCGCAACGACGCAATCTCTTGCGCCCGTCCTTTCATAAAATGCTCAAGGACATATTACGATTTAATCGCGAGTCAATAATCGACCTCGAAAGCGGCGGGATCGATGCAGGCACCTCGCTTGGCGAGTATCTTGCCGAAAATCGATACAGTGATGCCTTTATCTTCCAGTATTTATTGCCGATGGGCTGCGCAATCTGGTCTGCGTCTACGGCAAGCATGTTAGATTTTTCGCTGACTTTTTTTGTGCGCTTTTTTAAAAACCACGGTTTACTTAGTGTCAACAATCGCCCCCAATGGCGTGTCATTGAAGGTGGATCAAGAAGCTATTTACAACCATTAACACGAAGTTTTAGCGAATCGATTGTGACCAACGCGAGAATTTCACAAATAAGGCGCGATGGGGAATCGGTAGAGCTAACCATGGCCGATGGCTGTCGAGCACAATTCGATCAGGTCGTGCTGGCCTGTCATAGTGACCAGGCCTTGAAATTGCTCACCGATGCAACAAAAGCCGAAAGCCGGGCATTAACCGCCATTCCCTATCAATCGAATGAAGTAGTGTTACATACCGATGAAAAACTCTTACCCCGGCAACGACGCGCCTGGTCGAGCTGGAATTACTGGTTGCGTCAGCGTTATCAGGATAGGGCGATATTGACCTACAACATGAATATATTGCAAGGCATTCAGGCGCCGAAAACTTTCTGTGTGACCCTCAATGCCAGCGAGTCGATCGCCGATGAAAAAGTTATTCAGACATTTAACTATAGCCACCCGGTATTTTCTCTCGACTCGATTGATGCGGCTCGAAAAATCGAATCTCTGAATGGTATCAACCGCACCTGGTTTGCTGGCGCTTATCTCGGCAATGGCTTTCATGAAGATGGCGTTTGCAGTGGTCGCCGAGTCGCGGAGTCGATTATCCAGCGAGCCAATCACGACAAGGCCGTACCATTGTTCAGGAACATTGCCAGTGCATAGCGCCATCTACAAAGGCTACTTACGCCACCGTCGTTTTCATCCACGGACACACAAATTTAGTTATCGGGTATTCATGATGTATCTGGATCTGGATGAACTCGATTCGGTATTTAAGCTCTCGCCACTGTGGTCGAAAAAACCCTGGCGTCCCGCGCGTTTTAAACGTGGCGATTTTTTAGGTGACCGGAATATACCGCTGGATCAGGCTGTGCGCCAGCGCATTAAGGAGGAAACAGGTGTCTGGCATAAAGGCCCGATCCGAATGCTTGCGAACCTGCGTTACTTCGGATTCAGCATTAACCCGATCACCTGTTATTACTGTTTTGATGACCGCGAACAGTTAAAAGCAATCGTCACCGAAGTCACCAATACGCCCTGGCATGAACGCGTCAGTTATGTACTGCAATGTGATCCGGAAAAACGCTATCAACGTATACAGTTTCAAAAGCAAATGCATGTTTCACCGTTTAATCCAATGAACATGAATTACAAATGGACTAGCAACTATCCTGATCAGATGCTGACCTTAAATCTTGAAGCGGTATCCGGCCAACAAAATCATGTTGATGCCACTATGGCGCTTAAACGAAGTGAAATAACTGCCATTAGTCTTGCCAGTATTCTGATTTTACATCCCTGGATGACGGCAAAGGTGGCGACAGGCATTTACTGGCAAGCACTCAAACTATGGCTCAAGAAAGTGCCATTTTACAATCACCCTAAGTACCCCAGGTTCGATGATAGCAAGGATCCAACCAATCATTTAAAGGCCAGGCCATGACTCATATGAATCAAACTGAAGTTAGTACTCGCGAAGCACCGGTTTTTTTCGAAAACCTGTTTAGGAAAAAATTGATCAAGCGTCTGGAGAAATTGCCCCGCGGTCATCTTGTCATAGAAGATACTGAAGAAACCTATTCCTGCGGGTGCATCAATCAGACTAGTAAAATTACCGCGAGGATGACTATTCACGACACCAGCGCCTATCGCGATATTGCTTTAGGTGGCTCACTCGGAGCAGCCGAAGCCTTTATGCAAGGCAAGTGGACAACACCTGACCTGGTTGCTCTGGTTCGACTCATGTCCATCAACATCGATTTTTTAAACCAGATAGACGACTCAAGTTTTTTGCTGCAAAGGCTTACCGATAAAGTTTATCACTGGTTAAATCGCAATACGCAATCGCGCTCAAGGCAGAACATTTCTGCGCACTATGATTTAAGCAACGAATTTTTCGAGCTGTTTCTTGATCCGACAATGATGTATTCCTCCGCAGTTTTTGCCGATGAAGGAATCCAGCTCGACGAAGCAGCGCTCTATAAGCTGGATTTGATTTGTCTAAAACTTGCGCTCAAGCCTTCCGACCATTTGCTAGAAATCGGCACTGGCTGGGGTGGTCTGGCGATTCACGCTGCGCGTTACTATGGTTGCCAGGTTACCACGACAACAATTTCACGTGAACAATATGAAGCTGCGACCACGCGGATCAGACAGGCCGGGCTTGAAAATCAGATTACGGTTTTATTTGAAGACTATCGCAATCTGCAGGGTAGCTTCGACAAGCTGGTGTCGATTGAAATGATCGAAGCAGTCGGTTCTGAATTTTATAAAGATTACTTTAGCGTCTGTTCATCGCTATTGAAGGCCGAAGGCCTGATGTTACTACAGGCCATCACGATTCCGGCACAACGTTATGAATACGCACAAAAATCGGTCGATTTTATTCAACGTTATATTTTTCCCGGTGGTTCGCTGCCCAGTCAGGAAGTCATTTTGACTTCGGTGAAAAAACACAGCGATATGGAAATGGTCGGTATGCAGGAAATCGGCGAGGACTATGCAAAAACCCTGGAGATATGGCGAGAGAGATTCTCTGCCAAAATTGACGAAGTGAAGCAACTTGGTTTCGACGACGTTTTTATTCGCATGTGGCATTACTATCTTTGCTACTGCCAGGGCGCCTTCGAAGAACGTGTTATCGGTACCTCGCAAATTCTGTTTGCCAAACCCGAGTGGCGTTCAACAACTGGCAAGCATGTTTAAAATTATTCTCAACCTGCTGGTTTTTCAGGTCGGCTGGCTAGTCTGTGTGCTCGGCGGTAACATCTATGCATTGATTTATACCTCTCTGGCAATGGCTTTTCACCACGGGTTTGTACTGGTACGCACAAGCGAGTGGAGCGTCGTCGCACTGGTTACCGCGACAGGATGTCTATGGGACGCGTTTATGGCGTTTTCGGGCGTCATTAAATATACCAACACCGACCTTATCGGCCTGCCAATCTGGTTGATTTGCCTCTGGCTTCTGTTTGCTACCACCTTTCATCATAGCTTGCGCTGGCTAGCGAATCATCTCTGGCTGGCTGCTGTCCTTGCCGCAGTCTTTGGCCCATTCAGCTACTGGGCTGGTAGTCAGCTTAGTAGCGCGGATATCAGCCTGCCCATAATCAACTCACTTTTGATTATCGCCGCAGGCTGGAGCCTTTTGTTCCCTGCTGGTATTTATATCGCAGGAAAATCGAGACCATTGACATGATTAAGAGTGCCCTTTTGTGCCTTGTAAGCAGCGGCTGCCTGGCAACAGCTAATGCCGAAACCACCCGGAACTTTTCTGTTGGTGAAGCTTATTCGATCAATAGTAATGAATTGTTATACCGCGAAACCCATTGCCAGAGCGATGACAAACTCAAACGCGACGTGTTATACCAAAGCCCCGATGGAGAATCGATTGCCCACAAATCGATCGACTATGGTAATGGTTTTTCGACGCCTTCCTTTAAGCAAACAAACTTTCAGACCCGAGAAGAAACTGAGGTGAAAGTCGAAAATAACATCGTCACTCTGTCCTTCACTAACGCGAACCGCGAGCTAACAAAAAAGACAATTGAAAAAAACGCCTTTTCTGATTTACCCATGGTTATAGACGCCGGCTTCGATGCCTATATTCGCGAGAACTGGGATAGCCTGGTATCGGGAGAACAGCAACAATTTCAGTTTCCACTAGTGACTCGCTCGGCCCTTATCGAGCTGCAGGTCTCTGCCTCAAACTGTAGTTTCGAATCGAAAAACAGCCAGTGTTTTAAATTAGAGATGTCAAATTGGTTCTACCGCATGTTGGCCAGCCCGATCGAGCTTGGATATGAGCCTAGCCAGAAGCGACTAATTCGATACCGTGGGTTATCTAATATCGAAGGCGAAACTGGTACCGGCCTCGATGTTGATATTCGTTACTACTACGATGATATGCCGTTGCAAGCCTGCCAGTCCGAAGGTACAGCAAGTCATGGTTAAATTTTCACTGGTATTACTTTCCCTGGGTTTGATCTCCGCATGCACCTCAGTATCGGTTGAAGAATATTCGACAAACCAGCCTGCCATGGACATCAGAGAGTTTTTTGACGGCAGTTTGAGTGCCCACGGCATTGTTAAAAACCGCAGCGGCAAGGTTATTCGGTATTTTAATGCGAGCATCATCGCTAGCTGGGACGATGGCATAGGCAAACTCGACGAAACCTTTTACTTCGACGACGGCGAACAACAACGCCGAATCTGGACTCTGCAGTCGGATAACTCGGGGAATTTCACAGGTACCGCCAACGATGTCATCGGTAGTTCAAAAATGAATGTCTCCGGCAACAGCCTGTTTATGCAGTACACCCTGCTTATTGCCTACGACGAAGACACGCTCGATCTACAAATCGACGATCGCATGTATCGGGTATCAGACAAAGTTATTATTAATGAATCGACCATGAGTAAATGGGGGTTCGAAGTTGGGCAAATCATACTGGTAATTGAAAAAATAAGTTAAAGTCCATTTTTAGTCTGGCCAGGTGACATTGTCACTGAAAGCCAGGGCTAGCTCGTATAGAATTAAAGCTCAAATCACAGGCGTCATAGCCATGAAGAAAAATGTAGGAACAATCGATGAAACCCATCCGCATCTTCACCCATATTGCCTGTGAGCCGCCGGGTTATCTGGCCGATTTACTCGACAAACTCGGCTATCCTTACGAACAGGTCTGTCTTTACGATGGGGTAGAGTTACCCGTGGATCTGGACTCGGTATCGGGCCTGGTGATTATGGGTGGTCCGGGCAATGTCAATCAGCCCACCGGCTGGATGGCTCAGGAAATCGAACTGATCCGAATGGCCTATGCCAACGACACACCAATACTGGGTATTTGTCTAGGCGCTCAATTGATGAGTAAAGCGCTCGGTGGCGATGTCCACCAGGGGCAATCGGTGGAGGTTGGCTGGCACCAGGTTCAACTATTACCCGCGGCCAGTAGCAGCCCCTATTTTACCGATGCTGAAGAAATATTTCAGGTTTTCCAGTGGCATGCGCATGTGTTTTCGCCACCACCTTTCGCCGAACCGCTAGCGATTAGTGATTGCACCGAGTGTCAGGCCTACACCTATAACAACAGTCTGGCCGTGCAATTCCATCTGGAAATGACCGAAGAGATTATTCGGGATTTAATCCAGCGCTATGGTAGCGACCTGGAGGGAGACTCAAGCTGCGTGCAGAACAGAGGGCAAATTCTAGAAGATATCAGTAACAAGGCCAGGCGGGTGAATGCGATGGCTGATATTATTTTTACGCCGTGGTTTCGCTCTCTAATTGATTAACTCAGCAGCGCCTAAGCATCAACATACTTACCAAATCTTTTATAAAAATTCCGTAACCAGAATGGTGTAAATAAAGTCGTATAGGCGATCACCATAACCAGCGTGGTATAAATTTCGTTACTCAGCAAATTGCTAGTCCGGCCCAGTTCGGCAAAGATCAGGCCGACTTCACCCCTGGGCACCATCGCCAGGCCGGTGGCTACGCGTCGAGCGATATTTTCCCGGATGAATATTGCACCACCCATCTTGGAGACGACTGCCAAAGCGGTGAGAGAAAGAGAGAAATACCAGAAGAACTGCGAACCCCAGTCGATCTGGCTCAAATCCAGTGATAAACCAACCATGACAAAAAACATGGGGGTAAATAACTGGATGATGGGTTTCATCTGCTGATGGACTTGATCAGAAAATTGAGGATCTGCTCTTAGCGACACACCGAAGGGAATGAAAAACCGCCGTGACAGGGCCAGACCGGCAGCAAATCCACCGAGCAGCTCGGGAATACCTATAGAGTGCGAAAACCAGGCAAGGAACAGGACCAGGGAAACAATAGTGGTAGGTACAATACCCGGGATCTTACTCGAAGTCCCGAATCGATGGATAAGAAAGCTGATCGCCTTCGCCATCGCTGGCGCGAGCATAAAAAATACCGCCATAAATAATAGAATTTTCACTGCATTGCCCGACGCAATCTTTCCGCTCTGGGAAAAATCGAACAGGACTGCGAGTAACAACACACCGAGAATATCGTCCAACACAGCCGCTCCGAGAACGATCTGGCCCTCGGGACTATGACCTCGCCCAAGATCGCCCAGTGACCGCATGGTGATGCCGATACTGGTCGCAGTCATAGTCCCTGCAATTAAAAGCGACACCAGTTCCGATAATGAAAACACATAATAACTGAGCGCAAAACAACTCAGAAAGGGCAGTAGAAACCCGCCCAGAGCGACTACCACTGACTTATACCCGGCCTTCATCAAATCGCCGAGATCGGTTTCCAGGCCGATCTGAAACAACAACATAATAATACCGATTTCAGCCAGAACCTGGATTACACCGGCAGGCTGAATCAGGTCAAAAACGGTTGGCCCGAGTATGATACCGGCAACGATCTCACCGATAACTGACGGCACTCCAAAATAGGCAACAATCTCA
>JAOUJX010000357.1 GCA_029882955.1 Gammaproteobacteria bacterium | reverse complement strand
TCGGGTGCGGCTTTTATGTCAGCCTCGCAGCTCGATGGCCGATGGATGGTGAGGGTGTCTATCGGGGTTGAGTCAACGACTCGGGAGCATGTTGAGGCGCTGTGGGAGTTGATTCGAAGAACGGTTGAAAACTAAAGACAATTTCCCTAAAAACCGTTACATTACGCGCTTTTCAAAATCGATTTACGGTTGCAATAACTATGGCAAACATTACCTGGAAGACCGAGGATGGTAACGAAATCACGGTCGACGTCAAAGACGGCTTAAATTTAATGGAAGCCGCTACTTCTAACAATGTCCCTCATATCGAGGGCGAATGCGGTGGTTGTTTGTCCTGTGCGACCTGTCATGTTTTTATCGACGAAGCCTGGCTGGCAAAAACCGGTGAAGTAGACGATATCGAAGATACCATGCTGGAAATGACCGATGTCGAGCGCCGGGATAATAGCCGACTCAGCTGCCAGATTATTGCCTCACCGGAACTCGACGGTCTTATCATACACGTCCCCGAACCCGAGTAAATTTAACTCCTTTATCTCACAGGAGAAAGCCATGAGCGACCCCATTGTCATCATCGGAGCCGGTCAGGCGGCGGCCTCTTTTATCTCTCGGCATATTGCTCTTGGCAATCAACAACCCCTGTTGCTGATCGGTGATGAGCCTTTACCACCCTATCAGCGCCCGCCACTGTCGAAGAAATATCTACTCGGTGAGCTGGATCGCGAACGCTTATTTATACGCCCGCAACAGTGGTATGCCGATCGGGGTGTAACCACCAGGTTTAATACGCGTGTCGATTCCATAGCGCCAGGCGATAAGAATATTACTACCGAAAACGGTGAGACAATTGCCTATAGCCAGCTAGTGCTTTGCACAGGATCACGCGCTCGGGATTTACCTGATGCCATCGGCGGCCACTTAGAAAACGTATTTACGCTACGCAATATGGCCGATATCGACGAAATGTCACCTGAATTCAAGCCTGGCCGCAAGCTATTGATTATCGGTGGTGGCTATATAGGCCTCGAAGCTGCGGCAGTGGCAAGATTGCTTGGGCTCGAGGTTGTCTTGCTGGAAATGGCCGACCGAGTATTGCAGCGCGTGGCCGCCGAACAGACCTCGGATTATTTCCGCAAGTTGCATCTTAGCCATGGCGTCGACCTGCGCGAATCCGCGCGACTAAGCCGTTTAATTAAGATAGACGGACGAGTGACTGGTGCCGAGCTGGACGATGGTGAAACCATCGACGCGGACTCGGTTCTGGTGGGTATCGGCAGCATTCCAAATAGCGAACTCGCCGAAGCTGCCGGACTCGACTGCGACAACGGCATTTCAGTTAACCAAACCTGCCAGACTTCTGATGCGAATATTTATGCCGCCGGTGATTGCTGTAGCTTTATCCGCGAAGGCTCACGTATCCGCCTCGAATCAGTACAAAACGCTTCCGACCAGGGCGATTTAATCGCCAGAGTTTTTGCCGGTGAAGACGTTCGTTACAAATCCCTGCCCTGGTTCTGGTCCGATCAATACGGTTGCAAGTTACAAATCGCCGGGCTTAATCACGGCTTCGATCAAACCATGGTTCGACCGGGCGCGAATGAGGATAGCCAATCGATCTGGTATTACCGTGAAGGTAACTTGATCGCCGTCGATGCCATGAACGATCCAAAAGCTTACGCTTTTGGCCGTAAGATTATTGACGCAGGTTTAAATCCTGCGCCCGAGGTAGTTGCTGATCCCGGCACCGATCTAAAGGCCCTGGCTAAAAATTAATCCGGGGCGTTGAATTTCTAAGCCATGAAAGATCGACCCATTTTACTACTGGCCATTGCTCAAACCCTGATCTGGGCCTGTCTGTATTACAGCTTTCCGGCTTTACTATTGAACTGGGAGAGTACACTGGGCTGGGGCCGCGCAGACCTCACTGCAGCCATCGCCCTGGCCGTTTTTATCTCTGCATTTGTATCCCCTATAGCCGGTCGTTTCATCGATGCGGGCAAAGGCCCTCAGATGATGACAGCCTGCGCAGTTTTTGGCGGACTGTTTATGATCCTGCTTTCCCGGGTTGAATTTCTTTGGCAATTCTACCTACTATGGGGTCTTATCGGCGTATGCCTCGGCGGCGGCCTGTATGAACCCTGTTTCGCATTAATTACCCGTGCCCGTGGGGAACAGGCCAAACGTTCCATTATTTTCGTGACTCTGGTGGCCGGTTTTGCGGGGACTATCAGTTTTCCTGTCGCCCACAGTCTGGCCGAAATATTCGGCTGGCGCAGTGCCAACCTGGTATTCGGACTGGTTTCGATTTTCGTCATAGCACCTGTTATGTGGATGGGTGCTCACGAAGTAGAACGGACCGGCAAGGGTAAGCATGTTTCTTCGATTCATTTAATGGATACTTCGCATTCATTTCTCAGGTCAAAGGTTTTCTGGTTTCTGGCGATCGGGTTTTCACTGGCTGCCATCCTGCACGGGGTTACCATCCATCATTTGCTACCAATTCTCGACGAGCGCGGCATTCATGATGAAGTCGCCGTCACCGCAATCGCGTTCATTGGTCCGATGCAGGTCACCGGACGGCTGGCGATGATGGCGGCCGAACGCCATATTTCGAATCATGGCATTGCTATTAGTTGTTTTGTATTAATGGGTATTGCCATTTTAGTCCTGTTTGGTGCCGGCACCACCCCCGCAATGTTAGTCGCCTTCGTCATATTATTTGGCGGATCTTACGGTATGGTCAGTATCGTGCGACCGGTTATCGCCCGGGATTTGCTCGGGGAAGCACAATTTGGTGCAAAGTCGGGGGCCCTGGCCTTGATATACCTGGCAGGTTCGGCTTCGGCACCTTATCTCGGGTCTCTGCTATGGTCGAAAGGCGGATATGACCTGGTGCTGTCGCTGCTGATCATTCTGGCTGCCTGTGGCCTGGCTTTATATCTGGGGGCGAATCGATTTGCCAGGATTCATTCGGGCTAACCGCGCTCGGGGAATGGGCTTGAACTTCGGTAGTCGACCCTAAGCTGATATGGTGAGGTAAGCTTGTGGGTTTGCGATGTCAAAGGAGCGGTCGTTCGCTTTTTGACCGGGAACTGGTGCTTTCGGCCAGGTGCGGTCGTTGATGGCATAGCCTTAACAGACTGATATATACTGGTTGTCAAGGGGATAGGCAGTTTCTTCATACCTCGTCCAACAGGGACGCTATCTATTTAACGATTAGATTTAAAAGGGGGCTTTAGTGCAGTTACTTGATATCTCAAATGCGCTCAAATTTAAGTGGAGAAATACTTATGCTTCGCTTAGTCAAGACGACGCATTGCTAAGTCATAGGTTCGAAATTGAACCTGATGAATTTTTAAAATTTGCAGCGAAAGATTACTTATCTGGTGATTTGCAGGGGTTAGTAAACTCCGTTACTAACGCAAAGCGGGCTATTGATTGCCAGGTCGATAGTATTATATCTTGTTTTGGTTATGACCCTTATGACTCTCTTCCCGATGTTGCTCAACAGTATATTAATGAATACCAAAATAAATCAGGCGCTTTTGAAGCAACTAATAAACTGAAGTTACTACAATCCCTAGATATTGCTCCATCTGCATTAGTCACAAGCATGAGAGAAGTAAGAAATAAACTAGAGCATCACTATAAGAAACCAAGTGAACAAGACGCACTACATATAATAGATCTTGCTAAGTTGTTTATCAGATCCAGTGATTTTGTTTTGAGATTGTTCCCACAGAAATGGTTCCTTTTAGATTCTGAGTATGTAGGGAAGTCTACAAAAATTATAGCTATTGAATATCAAGATGAGAAAAACAAATTTATATTAAAACTTACAGAAATGATTCAAGACAAAGAGTCAGAGGATAAAAATAAAGTTATTCCTAATTGCATTGGTGAGATTGAGGTATTGCCAACAGATGAACACTATCCTTATCTTCTCGCACTTAATGTTTGTTATACTGTTGATGGTTATATAGAAGAACCATTATCTAGCTTTGTAACATCTGTTGATAATCGCATTCGAAAAAGCCAAGTCTCATTTAAAAGCTATACTGATGAACCATCATTGAGCTAACAAAACAAATCCTGCGGACAAAATACTGCGCCGTTTCTCTTCACTCT
>JAOUJX010000356.1 GCA_029882955.1 Gammaproteobacteria bacterium | reverse complement strand
AAAGGTGGCGCTATTGTTAACCTGTCATCGCGCGCCGCGCTGCTTGGTGCGGCCCGCGAATATGTGGACTATGCCGCATCCAAGGGAGCCATCGATTCTATGACTATTGGCCTGGCCAGTGAAGTCGCGAACCAGGGCATCCGTGTCAACGCTGTTCGACCGGGTTTGATTTATACCGAGATGCACGCCAGTGGCGGTGAGGCAGGTCGAGTCGACCGCATGAAATCAGGCGTACCAATGCAACGCGGCGGTTTGGCCACAGAAGTGGCCAAAGCCATACTCTGGTTAGTATCCGAGGATTCCAGTTATACTACGGGGTCGTTCATCGATGTTTCAGGGGGTCGTTGATGCAGAAAGCAAAGCCTCTGGTTTCACTGGATGCCATAGCTTTCGATACCGAAACCACCGGGCTGGATACCAAACAGGCCCGGGTGATACAGCTAGGCGCGGTTAAACTGGTTCACGGTCGGGTCGACTTTGACAGTCATTTCCAACAGCTGGTAAACCCCGGTGTTCCTATTCCGGAGCAGAGCAGCAAAATTCACGGGATTTATGATACCGATATCGCGCAGGCCGACAATTTTACTCGCGTTATTGAAGCCTTCAATCGCTGGCGCGAAGATGCCGTACTAATCGGTTACGCGAGTGGCTTCGACCTGGCAGTACTCAAACGAGAACACGAAATCGCCAGTATCGAATGGTCCGCGCCGCGCACTCTCGATGTGCGTTATCTGGTTAATATCATTGCGCCCAATCTACCGGATTTTTCTCTCGATACAATCGCCAGCTGGTTAGGTGTCGAAGTCCATGACAGGCATAGCGCGCTGGGCGACGCCATCGCCACCGCTGAAATCTTTAGTGCCCTAATTCCACAACTCCGCGAAAAGGGCATACGCACGCTGGGTGAAGCAGAGCGTGCCTGCAAACAGATGAGCCAATCAACCACCGACGAAGTTAGTCTGGGCTGGCATGAACTCGATCAGAATGATCATACGGCTGACTCCCTGACTGCCCTGCAACGAATTGACAGTTACCCCTACCGGCATCGGCTACGCGACTTGATGACCAGTCCGGTTTTATTCGTCGATGCCAGTCAGTCGGTACGCGACGTCTTAAATATCATTATCGAAAACCGCAGTAGTGCGGTTTTTGTACGACCCGATTCGACACACACCGACACCGGAATCGTCACCGAACGTGATCTGCTTCGCACGATTAACGCTGCCGGAAAAGATGCTCTCGAGCAGCCTGTCCACGAGATCGCGCAGTATCCCCTGTTTAGTCTTTCGGCCGATGCATTTATTTATCGTGCGATATCGCGCATGAAACGCTACCACTTTCGTCATCTCGGCGTGCACGACGCCAGAGGTAATATCATTGGCGCGTTGTCCGCCCGGGATTTACTTCGCCAACGCGCCGATCACGCGCTAGTGCTCGGCGACGAAATAGACCATGCCGAAAACGCAGAAGCCATGGCCGTAGTCTGGGGCAATATCGCAGTAGTCGCTTCCGGGCTGGCCAAAGAAGGCGTTGAAGCGCGTGACATCGCCGCCGTAGTATCTCGTGAGCTTTGTGCCTTAACCCGCCAGGCCTGCAAGATTTCAGAAGCCCAAATGCTGGAAGATGGCCTCGGCGAAGCGCCCTGTGCCTACGCCATACTGGTACTCGGTTCGGGCGGGCGTGGTGAGAGCCTGCTGGCAATGGATCAGGATAACGCCATTATTTATGCCCGGTGCGATAATAATGAAGACAACTGGTTTGCAGAACTGGGTAAGCGGGTCTCGGATATCCTGCACATCGCAGGAGTACCTTATTGCAAGGGCAATATCATGGCCAGTAGCCCGGATTGGCGGCAATCTGTTAAGCACTGGAAGGCGACCATCAGCACCTGGATAAAGCGCCAGACCCCCGACGACATACTTAATTGCGATATATTTTTCGATTCAGTTTGTGTACACGGCAATTGCGATCTCGCCAATGAAGTACTCGACTACGCTTTCGAGATAGGTGCCAAAAGTACTACCTTCATCAAACTAATGTCGGTGAATGCCTGTAAGAACAAGACGCCGCTCGGACTGTTTGGTCGTTTCCGGCTCGTCGATGGTCGCATGGATTTGAAAATAGGTGGCATCATGTCGATATTTTCCTGTGCCCGCATTCTCGCCATACGCCATCACTGTCGCGAGCTTTCTACACCAGCACGACTTCAGGCAGTGCTGGATAAACAGCATCGTATGCAAAGCACGTTTGAAAATCTCGATCAGGCGCATGCGATTATTTTCCGCTGCATACTGACACAACAGCTCATCGACCTGGAGAAGGGTGTACCCCTGTCTAACCATGTCGCTCCTGCCAGTTTAAGTACTTCTGAGCGCAAGCAATTAAAATGGGCGCTGGAACAGGTGCCCAACGTTTCTAATCTACTGGGTGATCCGCTGTCGTCGCTTTAGTCCTCAGCACCAGATAGTTACCAACCAGCACCAGAAGGAATCCGCCGAAAGCGCCCAACGTCCATCGATAGTCTTCAAATACTGTAGAAATCCCCAACGCGATAACCGGGAACAGGACCGCCGCATAAGCCGTCTTGTCTGCGCCAATGCGGCCAATCAGGGTAAGGTAACTACCAAAAGCAAAAATGGAACCAAAAACGCTTAAATACAGCAATGACAGGCTATAACTTATGGTTGCCTCGTAGTTAAAATCAACGCCGCCATACCAGGCATAAGCCAGCATTATTAAACTGCCATAACCCATACCCCAGGCATTAGTTTGCACCACAGGAATAGCCTTCAGCTGATTTCGAGCCGATATTATATTGCCAATGGAAGCCGAGAAAGTAGCTATCAGACACATCCACAATCCGCGCCAGCTGCTTTCTGATTGTTCCACCGTACTCACTTCCGACCAGAATATAGCGGCGATGCCGGCGATGCCGATCAGTGCACCGAACACCACTCGAGGGTGAACTGGCTGGCGCAGGAAAATCCCCGCATTTACAATATTCATCAGGATAACGGTAGAAAACAATAATGCGACAATGCCTGAAGTGAGCCATTCGGTGGCCCAGTAGAAAATCAGGTAATTTGTCGAAAATAGAAACAAACCCTGCGCCGCAATAAAGCCATGCTGATGCGCACTGAATCGTAACGTTCTTTTTGTGAACAGACAAAACAATAACAATATCGCCGATGCCAGGCCAAAGCGATATACCAGTGAGACTTCGGGCTCAACAACGCCAAGCTGAAATTTAATTGCGAACCAGGTTGATCCCCAGATTAAAACGGTTGCCAGGTATAGGCTGGCCGAGTGCATGATCACGGCGGATAACTCGTAAAAAAGACGATGTAGTGTATCGCTAAATGTTCCGTTGGGGCAGTCTGTAGTAAACTCTCATCGATAATAAAAAGGATGCACTAATATGTCAGACTCCATCAAACTACTCGGCAGTCGCCGCTTCCTGCCTTTCTTTCTTTCCCAGTTACTGGGTGCGTTTAACGATAATCTCTTCAAAAACGGACTGACTATATTAATCGCTTTTCAGGCCGCTAATGTCAGCCAGGAATCGAGCCATACGCTAGTCAATATCGCAGCGGGTTTATTTATTTTACCTTTCTTCTTATTTTCTCCACTCGCAGGTCAACTCGCCGACAAATTTGAGAAAGCGATGTTGATCAGAAATATAAAATTACTTGAGATTGCTATCATGCTATTCGGAGCAGTCGCTTTTATTATCGAAAGCACCGCCATGTTGATCGGCATATTATTTTTAATGGGTACCCAGTCGTCCTTGTTCGGCCCGGTTAAATATAGCCTGCTACCGCAGGCCTTAGAAGAGCAAGAGCTGGTCGGTGGAAATGCACTGGTAGAATTTGGCACCTTTCTGGCAATTCTACTCGGCTTAATTGCCAGCGTCTTTATCATCGGATTAGGCGTTGGCAGCATGGCGTTGGCGGTTGTACTGATTGCCTGTATCGGTTACTGGGCCAGTCGCTCTATCCCGACCCTGCCCGCTGCTGCACCTGAATTAAAAATCAGTTTCAATCTGTTTTCCCAGACCGCGACTATCATTCGAGACGCGCGCAAAAATACTACTGTTTTTTATTCCGTGATGGGTATCTCCTGGTTCTGGT
>JAOUJX010000043.1 GCA_029882955.1 Gammaproteobacteria bacterium | reverse complement strand
TTACCTGGCTTTTCCTTAAACTCAGGGCCTTATCTACGACTCTTTCACCATCAAGTTTGACCGCCCCCTGTTTAATCATCCTAAAGGCATCAGAAGTACTACTAGTAAGACCCGCTTCCTTTAACAGGGAGGCAATCCCAATACTGCCACCATCAAGAGTTAGAGTCACTTCTGGCATTTCATCGGGAATCGCGCCTTTAGCGAACCTAGCTATAAAGTCCTGTTGCGCTTTTTCGGCGGCCCTGGCGTCGTGGAATCGGGTAATAATTTCCTCCGCCAATAAAAACTTAACGTCTCGTGGATTTCTGCCATCCCTGATTTCCTGCCGGAAGGTTTCGATTTCACTCATGGGGCGAAAACTGAGTAGTTCGAAGTAGCGCCACATCAATTCGTCGCTAACCGACATCAATTTACCAAACATGTCATTAGGCGCATCTTCTATACCAATATAGTTATTAAGTGACTTGGACATTTTCTGCACGCCATCCAGCCCTTCCAGTATCGGCATCGTCAAAGTAATTTGCGGCTCCAGGCCCTCGGCTTTCATCAACTCGCGACCAACCAGTAAATTAAATTTTTGATCGGTACCACCGAGCTCAACATCCGCTTTCATTTCCACCGAATCCCAGCCCTGTACTAATGGATAGAGAAACTCGTGGATAGAAATAGGTAGATTAGCCTTATAACGTTTAGAAAAGTCATCGCGCTCCAGCATTCTCGCAACGGTGTGCCGGGATGCCAGACGAATCATGTCTGCTGCAGTTTTATCTCCGAACCAGGCTGAGTTAAAACATATCTCGGTGGTGTCCGGATCCAGAATCTTAAACACCTGCTGCTGATAAGTCTCAGCATTTTGTTTGATCTCGTCTGGCGTTAATGGCGGGCGAGTTGCCGACTTACCCGTCGGATCACCAATCAAACCTGTAAAGTCACCAATCAGGAACATGATATGATGCCCCATCTCCTGGAACTGGCGCATTTTGTTAATTAATACCGTATGCCCAAGATGCAAGTCTGGCGCAGTCGGGTCGAATCCAGCCTTGATTTTTAAGGGTTTTCCACGTTTTAGCTTGTCTCGCAACTCGGTTTCGACAAGTATCTCATCGACACCTCTTTTGATTTGCTGCATTGCATTTTCCACAGAAATCATGTTATACCTCTTTTTAGGAACTGAATTTCTTAAAATAACCAATAGCTTACGTCAACCTTCTAATGAACTTTCAAGATATTGATCTAAAATCAAACCACTCACCCGGGGCAACATCTCGCAATCGCCCCGTGGTGCGTTCAAAATTTCGAATTAAACTTCCGTTTAAACTTCTCATCGTATCGACTGCGGTCGTATTACTGGGCTTTAGTGCGAGTAATTGGCAACCAACGGCCAAGGCTGTGGATTCTACCTTCAAGTCTAATCGATTACACTATGCATTAGACTTACCTGAAGCGTCGATTTCACTCGAGGCCGACATACAGAAGTCACTGGAGTCGGCGGCTGAAAGCCCCTGGACGACGGTTACCATTCAATCTGGCGATACGCTAGCTTCGATTTTTGACCTAAACGGCATCCCGGCATCCACCACTTATGCAATAGCGACCTTAAACGATCAGGCCAGATCCTTACGTCAAATTCAGCCAGGCCAGAAAATTCATTTATTATTCGATGACCAAAATCAGCTTAGCCGGATGAAATATGAAGCCGATATCACCAAGACTCTTTTGATACAGCGCGGGGAAGATCAATCTTTTAGCTCACAAATCATTAACTCACAGCTCGACGCTTATCCGGTTTATCGAGAAGGCATTATTCAAAGCTCGCTATTTGAAGCCGCTGCTGAGAGCAATATTCCAGAGAGCGTCATCATGGATCTCGCCGGTATCTTTGGCTGGGACATCGACTTTTCGCTGGATATTCGCCAGGGCGATCGTTTTGGCATCGTCTATAATGAGCTATATAAAGACGACGTCAAAATCAGAAACGGTCGAATCCTCGCTGCGGAGTTTGTTAATAACGGAAAAACCTATCGCGCGGTTTATTACACTGACCCGAAAGGTGATGGTGACTATTTTGACGAGTCAGGCAAGAGCATGCGCAAGGCATTTTTGCGTAGCCCGGTTAAATTTGCGCGCGTTAGTTCTCGCTTCAGCAATAAACGATGGCATCCGGTACTGTCTAAATGGAGATCCCACAAGGGCGTTGATTACGCAGCCAAACGAGGCACTCCCATCCGCGCATCCGGCGATGGTAAAGTGTCATTCGTCGGCACCAAAGGTGGCTATGGCCGCACCATATTAATCAGGCATGGCGGACGTTATACCACCTTATATGGACACATGAACGGTTATGCCAGGGGCATCCGCACAGGAACAAAAGTTAAACAGGGGCAAATTATCGGTTATGTGGGCAGCTCTGGATTAGCGACTGGTCCGCATCTGCACTACGAATTCCGTGTCAATGGCACTCATCGCAATCCATTAACGGTCAAGTTGCCCGAAGCAAAACCGGTGCATCCGTCCTATCTGAAACACTTTAAAGAGAAAACCAGCGTATACCTGTCAATGCTACAATTGATGGAAACCACGGTAGCCGCTAATACCAACTAAGTCTGGTGGATAAGGCCTCCAACATATACATCGGCTTAATGTCCGGTACCAGTCTGGATGGCGTCGATTTGGCAATAGTCGACTTTAGCAATCATCCACCGGAATTAATTCACTGCTGTACTCGACCCTATGAGGCCTCGTTACAGCAACGCCTTCGCCAATTGACCCGTTCGGAAACAAACACCATCGATAACCTTTGTCGGCTCGATATCGAAGTGGCTCGATATTACGCCGAAGTCATCAATCAAACATTGAAGTCATCAAATATTAAAGCCGATTCGATTCGTGCGATTGGCAACCACGGGCAGACCATACGCCATAGCCCGGTGATAGATCCTACTTATACGCTGCAAATTGGCGACCCAAATACCCTCGCAGCACTTACCGGAATCACCACAGTGGCAGATTTCAGGCGCCGGGATATGGCTCTCGGTGGTCAGGGCGCACCATTGGCACCGGCCTTCCACCAGTTTTTATTTCACTCCTCACAAAATAATCGAGCTATTATTAATATTGGTGGAATTGCAAATATTACCTACCTGCCAGCTGATCCAGAACAGGATGTTATTGGCTTCGATACCGGCCCAGGCAATACTTTTCTGGATTACTGGATTCACCATCGACAGAAAATCCGGTTTGACCACAATGGTGACTGGGCTGCTAGCGGACAGGTAATCGACGAATTACTTCAGGCGATGCTGGCGGGTGAGGACTACTTCCGGCAGCGACCAGCAAAATCCACTGGCACCGAATATTTCAGCCCGGCCTGGTTAGGTCGCTATCTCGGTAAAGATTATCCTGCTGCAGATGTTCAGGCTACTCTAACTGAATTGACCGCCACCACTATCGTGACTGGCCTCAGACAATTGCCAGAGGAGGTCGAGAATTGTTTCGTTTGCGGCGGCGGGGCACATAATCTGCATTTAATGCAAAAGCTGCAACAAAAACTACAGCCCTGCAAGGTCTCCAGCACGACAGAACTGGGTATGAATCCAGACTATGTAGAAGCCGTGGCTTTCGCCTGGCTGGCTCGACAAACTCTACATCATCGACCAGGTAATCTCCCCAGCGTAACACTGGCCAGCACTCCGGCGATCCTTGGCGGGATCTTCCCCGGTAAAACAGGCATTTAAACCACACCCCTCCGCGCCCCCCACCAAACCAGGAACTATTTCCCATTACGGCCGAAACAAATACCCCGTTTCCCTGTCTATGAACTATAATAGTTAAGCAATTGAACTCACGAAATGCGAGTAACCCAATGAAAATAGCATGGAGCATGTTAATTTTACTGGCCGCAGGGATAACGCAGACCAGTATTGCCTATGCAGATTTCATCGGCATCAATATCGGCAATAACGGATGGCTAAATAAACAACCGCAATCAATCAATAGCTACGATGACTCGATCGACCTGGTCGACAATCTCGATAACAACGAAAGATCTCAGTCACTGGTACTAATCCTCGAACACCCTATTTCTGCTGTCCCTAACTTCAGATACCAGTCGTACAACCTGAACAACTCCGAATTAAATAGATCAGGCGTTAATCCAGGTGTCAACGGATCGGATGGTGAAGCCGGGAATCGACTGCCGTCATCATTTAGCCTGTCGCAGGATGATATTGTCCTCTATTACGAACTATTAAATACCAGCCTCAATCTTGATATGGGTATAGATCTAAAACGTCTCAATGGGGAGGTTGAATTTTCTGGCATCGACAATGCTGCTGTCAGGTTAGATGAAACCATTCCATTACTGTATTTATCGGCCCATTATAACCTACCCTACGATGGGTTTTATTTAGGCGCTAACTTCAACAACTTTAGTCTCGGCGACAGTATCGTTGAAGATTCGACTATAAAGCTCGGCTATCAATCCGATGCCGGACACGGGTTTGAAGGCGGCCTGAAGTCGTTTTCATACGAGTTTAACGATACCGATACCAACCTGGAATATGATGGTCTATTCTTAAACGGTTATATTCAGTTTTAAGATGGTAAAAACTTCTACCCGGAAAGCCGGTCGTGCGCCTGCTTTTTTATCCTTTGAAAAAGGCTATATCGAGAACGAAGCTCCACAGCCGCAGGTAGACTTGGCATTAGGGTTATTAACCACGAACATAGAACCTTCAAGCCCCTCGGTAAAATCTACTTCCGATCCAGCGAGGTACTGGTAGCTCATCGAATCGATGATCAGGGTTGCACCATCGGTTTCAATTGTTCTGTCATCACCCTTAACCTCTTCCTCAAGGGAGAAGGTATATTGAAATCCTGAGCATCCACCGCCATACACCGAGACTCGCAATTTGAGCTCTGGATTACCTTCTTCTTCCATCAGGGCATGCAATTTACGCGCAGCAGCGCTGGTGAAATCAAGCACCGTACTGGCAACCTGTTTCGTTTTCATACCAAAATTGGCATCGATTGTAATATTAACCATAATTTACTCTGTCGGGTTGATACGCAATTTAAACGCAATAATTACCCAGAGAATGCTGCCATTTTGGCAAAATTCAAGGTTTTACAGTACTATTTTCCGTCACTGTTTCGCTATTTTCATTCCATTGCGTTGACTTATCTTCCAGCGCCTTTTGTGGTTGCAGACCGTCTGGCTGATGAACCAGACCACCATTCACTTCGGCACCAATCGCCATTTCGATCAGATTATAGTAAACACTACCTTTTATCCGGGATTTTGGTGCCAGCTCAACTCGAATTGAACCATAGACGTCACCCACAATTTCTCCATTCAAAACCATATTAGGCACTTTCACTTCGCCTTCAATTCGGCCGAACTCGCTTAATATTAATATTGCGGTACTACCTTCCTCTGCAATCACATTGCCATTGACTTTACCATCTACATGGAGACCGCCAGAAAATACCAAATCACCATTAATTTCGGTGCCCTGCCCAATCAGAGTATCGATACGCGCTGCACTAAATGCTTTCTTTTTACCAAACATGCTTAAAGGTCCTCGGACATCACTCGTGTCCATGAAATCGTTTCAGTTACTGATTCTACCTTTTTTGTCGATGGAATAATGTTAATTTCTACCTCATATGGTGTGAAATTTTCTGGTAACTCTATTTCACCTTCGAACACCTGAAAATATCTAAACGAAAAGCTTCCTGCCTTACCATTATCTTCTTTCTTTATATCGACCAGCTTTAATTCACCACCCTCGGTGTTATTTTCACCACGGAGCGTTACTTCGAATTTCCCCTTCACTTTTTGAGTGCTTTTACCGTTCTTTGTTAAAACCAGTTTGTAGCTATACAAATTTTGAGAGTTTTTCGACAGCACTTCGAAACTTTGCAAATTAACCCCTAATGCCGCTGTGCTAGGGGAAACGATGCCCTGATAAAAAACCAGCTCTTCCTTTAATTTCAGGATTTCCTGCTGATTCTGAATGATCGTCTGATTCGCCAGTTGATAAGCACCGTGTTCGATTTTACTATTACCTGAGAGCTGTGCATTCTTCTTTACCAGACTGCTATTTCGACTTTCCAGATCAGCGATCTGGCTTAGTAGAGTTTCACGCTCAAGGCGTAAATGCTTCAGTTCATATGACTGATAACCTCGCCCGATGGTAAAAAAAACGAAGAACAGTATTAGGATAATGGCACCACTCAGCCATATTTTCCAGGGCTTATACTGCTTTACCTGAAAACCACGATGACTGTATTTCAAGGCATCATCCCGGGTGATTCGAGGCCTGTAGTTTCGTCGATATCAAACATTAAGTTCATATTTTGCACCGCCTGCCCTGCGGCACCTTTAACCAGATTATCGATCACTGATAGCACCACATATTTATTGCTTTGTTCCAGATAATGTACCGCAATACGACAAAAGTTGGCACCTTTGACGCTACGCGTTTCAGGATGCGAGCCCGCTGGCATAACATCGACAAAGGCCTCATCGCGATAGAAATCTTCAAATATCTGCTGGGCATTACCATTGCGACCTTTGCCATCGGCATAAACCGTCGCGTGTATGCCTCGAATAATGGGTAGCAAATGCGGCGTAAATACCAGATCCGCCGAGGGTGATAACTGTTTCAATACCTGCTGGATCTCAGGTAAATGGCGGTGCCCGGCTACACCATAGGCCTTAAACGAATCGGTAACTTCGCAATAGGCAGTGCCGACACTGGCTTTGCGTCCCGCCCCGCTGGTACCTGATTTACAATCTGCAATAATGCTCGCCGGCTCAATCAAACCGTGCTCCAGAAGTGGCAACATAGCCAGGATAACCGCAGTTGGATAACACCCGGGATTAGCAACCAGTCGTGCTGATTTGATTGCATCGCGATTCATTTCAGGCAAGCCATAGACCGCCTCTTCAACCAGATCAGGGCAGGCATGTTTTTCGCCATACCATTTTTCCCAGAGTGGAATATCCTTGATTCTAAAATCAGCCGCCAGATCGATCATCTTGATGCCCGCCGCTAACAGAGCCTCGGCTTCTTTCATCGCTGTCGCATTGGGCGTGGCGAAAAATACCAGGTCGCAGTCGCGATAAGCATCCATTTCGGGCTCGCTGAAATCAAGATCGACTATACCGCGAAGATTAGGATATTCGTTTGCCACCGCCGTACCCGCGCCAGAGCGAGAAGTAATCGCTTGCAGGCGGACCTGCGGGTGAACAGCTAGCAATCGCATGAGTTCAACCCCTGTATATCCTGTACCCCCGACAATACCCACCTTAATCATTTTGCTAGCGAAACCTTTGCGGTTAAAATGTAGGCAGCATTATACATAGATCACTTGTCCAAACCATCGGCCAGTAACAAAAACACAGCGCTAATTATCCTGGCATCAGGAATAATTAACTAAATCAACCGACTCCTCAAAGAGGCGATCAATGATCTGGATTAAAGCATTACATATTATCTTCATGGTAGCCTGGTTTGCCGGGCTATTTTACCTGCCTCGACTATTTGTTAACCATGCTATGAGTAACGACTCGGCGGTTCAGGCACAGCTCGCGATCATGGAGAAAAAACTCTACCGCTTTATCACACCCTGGATGCTGTTAACCCTGATATTTGGTTTCTGGCTACTATTCGAGTATGCCTGGCAGGCCTATGCGAGCATGTGGTGGCTGGATATCAAACTCACTCTGGTCGCTATTCTCGTGGCCTACCATTTTTACTGCGGAAAGATAATCCGCGAGCTCGCCAGCAACCCTCATCACCGAAGCCACATCTGGTTTCGCTGGTTTAATGAGTTTCCGGTACTCATTCTGTTTACGGTGGTAATACTCGCTGTGGTTAAACCCTTCTAGAGGGGGACAGCACTATTTGCCTGCTCGTATTAACCCACCCAGTTCTCTCTGGTCGAGTTGACTGGCATACAATTTCCGCACTTGCGCCGGGTCGGTCATCAAAATAGCCTCCGCAAGTAGCGATTCCAGTTCCGCGAGACTAAAGGTTTTAATGACTTTTTTGGCTTTCAGTAAGCTCCCAACACTCATCGAAAGGCTTTCGATTTTCATTCCCAACAAGGCCATGACACCGAGTGGATCGCCCGCCATCTCGCCACAAACACTCACCGGGGTATCAGTTTTCGCAGCACCCTGGACGACCTGACACATTGCCTTTAACACAGCAGGATGCAGGGATGAGAACAGTCCAGCCACATTTTCATTGTTGCGATCTACCGCTAACAGATACTGAGTCAGATCATTAGTACCAATCGACACAAAGTCCACCAGGCTGCAAATGCCTTCTATCTGATAAACCGCCGAAGGCACTTCGATCATCGCCCCTACTCGAGGCATCTGTATCGCTCTGTTGAGTTCATCTTCGATTTCATCCCTTACCCGATGTATTAATTTGAGAGAATCTTCCAGTTCACTCTGGCCACTTATCATCGGGAGTAATATGTGTAAATTATTCAGCCCGATGTTGGCACGCACCATCGCACGCACCTGAGTGAGAAATATCTCAGGATGGTCAAGCGTAATTCGCACACCACGCCAGCCCAGAAATGGATTTGCCTCCTTGATCGGGAAATAACTCAATGGTTTGTCACCGCCGACATCGAGCGTTCTTAAAACTACTGGCATGCCATTAAAAGTCTCCAGTACGTTTTGATAAATAAGGTACTGCTCTTCCTCGCTCGGAAATCGATCACGGATTTGAAACGGTATCTCGGTTCGATACAAACCGACACCTTCTGCCCCGCTACGCAAGGAGGGCGAGTGATCAGCCATTAATCCCGAATTCACATACAGAGATATTCTGTGGTTATCGGTAGTAATAGCAGGTTCATTTTTGAGACTGAGTAAATCTTTTTCAATCGCTTCTTCTTCGCGCAGGTATTTCTTATATTCAGTCAGCAATTTCCGGTTTGGATCGACGTAGGCGAAACCACCGTAACCATCGACTATCACCTGCATACCATCCATTTGTTTAACGGGTAAATTCGACATACCCATGACCGCCGGAATGCCCAGGGCATGCGCGAGTATGGCCACATGCGAGGATCCGCTGCCATGAACCGATAGAATCGCACAGAGACAATCCAGCGGCACATCGGCCAGGTCGGTGGCAGTAATTTCATCACCGACCAGTACGGTTCGGTCTGGAAAATCGATATACGGACTTTGTTCCAACATCAGCTTTCGTAATACTCGTCGCCCAAGATCGCGTATATCATTGGATCGCTCCGCCAGATACTCATCTTCCATTTGCTCGAATACACGAGCATGATCCTCGACCGTATCACGCCAGCTCGCAGGAGCCCAATTACCCTCGCCGATTCGCTTATGCGTATCATCGATGAGCGAACCACTATTAAGCATTTGTGCGTAGGCGACAAATAGCGCACATTCCTCCTCCGGCAAAGCGTCTCGCATGCGCTCAGCCTGATCGGTTAAATCTTCGCGAACCTTGCGAATCGCCTCGTTAAAACTGCGCAGTTCAGGCACCTGATCCGTGACTTTTTTATCCGGCACAGATTCCAGGTTCACACCGCGATTGAGCACTATAGCCTCGCCAATCGCCATACCGGGAGATCCAGCAACTCCCTTCACGATATGGGTAACGGGTTGGCTTTTGGTCTCACCGATAAGCTTGAATCTGCCCTGACTCTCAGCATGCTCTATCGATGTGGCCAGTTGCGCCGCCAGGGTCGTCAGAAAAGCCTCATCATCTTCATTGAAAGCGTCTTCAGCTCTTTGGATCGCGATCACTCCGAGCACCTTACGATGCGAAACAATCGGCACACCGAGATAAACCGGGTAACTGCTTTCACCCGAATCGGGAACCAGAATGAAGTTTTTATGCTCGGTGGCCTTAATCAGGTTAATCGGTTCGGCGCGTTCGGCCACTACGCCGATCAACCCTTCTCCGAAACGCCGCTGTACCCGACCTATATTTTCCGGATTAAGACCATAACTCGCCTTTAATATCAACACCGGCGATTCCGTATTTGTGGCAAGAAATATAGTGCAGGCATTTGCGACCAGATCTTTAATCAGTCGCTCAGCGATCAAATCGAGTGCATGCTGAACGTCAGGCGCCCGACTGACATCCTGAATAATGCCCTGCAATCTATGGATCATCGATGACACTATATTCGCCCTCCGAACACGCTCGTTAATTCTTCTCCGGTATTATTGATCCCTGTTGAAACAGGACGCTAAATCGTGACAGGAACTCGTGGTTCCGTTTCGAAATTACTACATGAATTTAACCTTGAGGCACCTGGCATTAATAGCAGGCCATTGACTTTAAAAGGTGATAAATCCTGCTATGCCAGAATACACTTCCCGACAACTGCCTCAGAACAACTCATTATTAGCAAGATTGTCTGTCATTGGCAAGCGGGATTCGAGCTGTGCCAATGCACACTGATAGACTCGACGTTTGAAAAACACGACACTTTCAACAGGATGCCAGTAGTCGACCCACTTCCAGTGGTCGAATTCCGGTTTGTTCGATACTGAAAAGTCGAAGGCCCTTTCATCCGATAATAATTCCAGCAAAAACCAGATTTGCTTTTGCCCGATACAGCGCGGCGAAGAGTTCTTACGGATCAGCCTTCGGGGCAATTTATAGCGTAACCAGCTATTGGTCGAGGCGAGCAAGCCAACATCTGTCTGCTTCAGGCCTGTTTCCTCCCATAACTCACGATACATCGCCTCATCGGCGGTCTCGCCCGGACTAATACCACCCTGCGGGAACTGCCAGGCATCCTGTCCGACACGTCGCGCCCACATGACCTGCCCCTGCCGATTGCAGAGAATAATGCCTACGTTTGCCCGATAACCATCGCTGTCAATCACGTCGCCAACCTGTCCCAATTCCTATAATATGATGTACCAGATATTCTGACATAGAACTTCCCGCACACCAACCCAAACGAGGCTTCACTGAATAAATGGCATTAGCAATATTCGATCTCGATCACACCCTGTTAAACGGCGACAGCGACTACCTCTGGGGTGAATACATGGTCGCCCATAAAATCGTCGACGAAACGGAATATAAGCGACTTAACCGGTTATTTCTCGAAGATTATCAACGCGGCGAACTCGACAACCACCAATACTTACAATTTGCCCTAAAGCCCCTGACCCTGCACCCGATAGAAAAACTCTATGACTGGCGGCAGGATTATATCGAGAACTGGATAAAACCCAGGATAGCGACAGGCACCCCGAATTTGCTCGACAAACATCGGCAACAACTTGATGAAATGATTATTGTCAGCGCGACCAATCTATTCATTACCGCACCGATAGCCGAACTGCTCGATATCCCTAACATCCTGTCTACCGAACCTGAAATTATCGACAACCGCTATACCGGCAATTACCTCGGCACCCCGACTTACAAAGAAGGCAAGGTCACTGTATTAAAGCAATGGCTGGAATCACGTGATCACAATCTGGATGACGCCTATTTTTATAGTGACTCGATTAATGACCTGCCGCTACTCGAACAGGTAGCCCATCCAGTCGCGGTGAATCCGGACGACGCACTGGAGGAGATTGCTCAACAAAGGCATTGGCCGGTTAAGGATCTGAGAAGCTGAGATCAGGCCTTCGGCAGCGTAACACCCTTTTGTCCCTGGTACTTACCACCGCGATCCTTGTACGAAGTTTCACATTCCTCGTCGGATTCAAAAAATAACATTTGCGCAACGCCTTCATTGGCATAGATTTTTGCTGGTAACGGCGAAGTATTTGAAAACTCCAGCGTCACATGCCCTTCCCACTCGGGCTCCAGCGGTGTGACGTTGACAATGATTCCGCAACGAGCATAAGTTGACTTACCCAGACAAACCGTTAGCACGCTACGCGGAATACGAAAATATTCGACCGTGCGCGCTAGCGCAAACGAGTTTGGCGGAATAATACAGATATCGGATTCAACGTCGACAAAGCTATTGTCATCAAAATTCTTCGGATCAACGATGGCCGAGTTAATATTCGTGAATATCTTAAACTCGTTCGCACAACGTACATCGTAACCGTAGCTCGAGGTGCCATAAGAAATAATCCGGCCACTGCCCGACTCTCGAACCTGCCCCGGCTCATACGGCTCTATCATCCCTTCCGACTCTGACATGCGCCGGATCCAGCTATCTGATTTGATACTCACGAACTAACTCCAGAAAATAATTCACACATTCTAACAACCCTTTACCACTTAATTAACCGGCATCAACCGATACATTTTTCCAGCGCGCCATTAATGCCTTCACGAAATCTTTATCCTTGCCATCGGTATTCGATAAAAATAATAACAGCTTACTCTTATCGGCTCGAAATACTTCAACCGTGGTATTTTCATCGAATGACTCCGACCAGGATACCTTGATATCAGTTATCTCTTCATACTCGGCAATTTCCTGATTAAAACCATCCTGGTCATCCAGCCAGTACGAAAACACATGCCGGTCACTCAAGCCATTACCATCCCCACGAATGTTAAGAAATGCATCACTATAGAAGTAAATAACTTTATCGCCCGGATTTATTATCCCCTTGCGCTGCATAAACTTGATATCCCGGTTTAGCAACCGGTCACCAGCTACCACGCTTTCACTCGGCAATAAACCGATTTCGGAGCCTAGCAAAAACAGGCTCAAGGGTATAAAAAGTATCACCAGCAAATAATGCCTGACCCGCCAGACTGAATTATGTGCAATGGCAGCCAGCTCATGCCGATTCACCCGATTAATGATATGCAGCAATGGTAAAGCTAACACCGCACTCAACAACTCGAACGGCAGGGCATAGACACTGTCGATGCCGGTAGCAATGACCACCAGAAAAAATAAAATCGCGAGCATGATAGCTGTCTTCTGCCCTGGGACTCGAACGCCGGAGTCGCCATCTGCGTCAGACTCGGCTTTAAGCCGGGTGAATAGCGGGTAATACCAGAACAGGTAAAAGAAACTCCGAAACACCGGCATGATACCTGCCCCTTCTTCGTTATCCTTTACGTAGCGCCAGTTTTTATAAAACCAGTAAATTGGGAACACCCCCCAGGTCAGAATCCACATCGTAATAAATTTAACGTCGGATACCGGATAATATTTCATCGTACCTGAGTAAGGGTTACGCCGAGCATCCAGATACCATAACAACAAGACAATGACTAAAATTAAAATATAAACGAGCAGTCCAAGCAGGAACCAGTCTTCTTCAGTTTCGACCAGAGACTCTGGCTGATCCAGGTAGTCATAAATTCCATAATCAGTTTCTTCTATGGCCGCTTCCAGAGCCTTTAAATACCGAGGGTAATCTGTGACAGGAACATGGTCAGTCTTACTGATATAGCTATAACTAAGTTTTAAAAACTTAGTCGACTCATCATAATTCGCTTTGCTCCGGTACTCAAAAAACTCATTGATTTCGCTAAACTCTTCTGTCTCAAAGTCCCAATTCTGATCCGACAACTCCAATGTTATGTTATGCGTAACATTCACCGGGTGCTGTAATTTGTAATCCAGGCTGCGCTCAATCAGCTCGGGTTTAGACAGGTACGAGTTAATCGCATTACTATAAATCCAGCTAACGTAACGCTGCTTATCTTCGTCAAGTTCCCAGAAACCTTTAATACGATATTTTTCACTCAGCAACAAACGAAGGCTTTCGGGATCGGATTCAAACTTCGGGCCCTCCAGGTTTTCAATCCCGGGGTAGTAGTCCTGGTAAAATTCCAGATAATCTTTTCGAATCAGATCAACCCCATCACTTTCTACATAGCGGATCTGTTTTTCGGCACTTAATCCAAAGTACTCTGTATTGGAAGTAAAAATAACATCATCCGTGTTTTCCCCCGATAGATAGAAGTAATCGCTGGTAACCTGACCGGTTCTGGGCTCTGGGTTCATGGAAACCAGCCCGTCTGAAGTCGCATTCAATACCAGAGCGAGACCGTAATCGGCCTGATAAATGTTTTCCAGTTTGCCGTATTGATATTGACGGGTTGGGTCCAGCCAATAGGTTTGACTATCGTGCTCAACGGCTACCACCACGTGATTGAAGGCATACTTCGAAGGCAAACGATTAAGCAGTGCATTCTTTTCACTCGTACTAACCAGCGCCGGGTAAGCTTTAATACCTTTTTCACGCAGAATGGAAATTAGCAATACCGCTTTATCCTTACAGTCCCCGTAGCGGCGATCCAGAGTAACTCCAGCTGGCGAAGCCTGATGAGAATTTTCGCCTAGCTCAATGCCCACATATCTGACTTCGCTTTGCACAAACTGAAGCGCCTCGGTAATCGTATCGGCCTCGGACTGACCCTGACTGGAAAATCTATCCGCCAGTTCAACAATCGCTGGTTCCGACTGAATCACCGGCTCGAACAGCCCCATCCCCCAGTCGGCTATGCTGCCCCAGCTTTCGCTATCGCTGAGGTAGACACTCGCATAAGGATTAACCCAGGAAGGCGTGTCATCCTCCCAGTAAAGAGACTTTACATCCCGACTATCGAGCCGATATTCGATACCACCATTGACAGGGGACTGCTCGAAAGTCAAATCTGTATTTAATATTTTACTGTTCAGTGGCTTGTCCTTTTTCCACAAAACCCGAGTCATCACCTGCGCCACCGGTACCGACCATTGCAGGTCGTAAGAAGCATCGAAGCTACCATCCATCACCGGATTAGTGCCCGTAATGGTAAAGCTGTAATCGATCATATCGCCAACCCGCAGATCATCGAGCAGGATATTGATAGTTTTTTCACCGTTATAAATCTGCTCTTCGAGCTCCTCTTCCCTATCCAGTACCTTGATCTGAGCGCTGGTGAATTTATCGATTACCAGACCATCACGCTTCACTACCAGCTTATGTAACTGAACCTTTTCGTACGAAGGATCAAAAGAAACGTTTATCTGCGATTCCGAATCCAGGCCACTCTGATTAGTGATCAGAGTGACATAGCGATAAAAGAACGACGGCTCGCCGGTCGCCGGGACTTCTATCTGTCTGTCCACTAGCAAATAATGCACCCCGTTTCTGATTTGAGCGTCGGGTAACTCCTGGGTGACCGGAACCTGAAGATGATCGACCCAGTCCGGTGTATTGGCTAGAACATATTCCGAGGCCGCGTGTACCGGTGCCACTAGAAGCATCAATATACTAAATAAAATGCGCATAGATACCCTGTATAAAAAATTCGCGGCAGTATATCGCTAAATCGGTTTGTCATGAAAATATTCAAACAAATAGTCGCTCAACATTTTAACCCGACGGGAAACCAGTCTGCCGGGTGGATAAATCGCATACATACCAACCGAGGGCCTGCTGCACTCGCTGAGTACCGGGACTAATTCACCCCTATCAATATAAGACTGCAAATAAAACAAAGGCCCCGCCGTAATACCGAGACCAGCGGCAGCCATTTTTGCCAGCAACTCACCATTATTGGCACTGATGCGATATTTCACTCTTGGGCTGACACGTTGACCACGATAGGTAAACGACCATTGCCGACTCGGCGTTATATTGCTATAGACCAATACTTCATGACTGGGCAGCTCGGCCGGATGCAGCGGCTCACCCTTTTTTCGCAAATAGTCCGGGCTCGCGCAAATAGCCATATTGACATCGGATAGCTTACGCGCAATCAGGCTCGAGTCCTGTAGGTCACCAATCCGTATCGCCATATCAAAACCCTCTTCAACCAGGTCTATCTGCCGGTCATTCAGCTCAATAACAACTTCGAGATTGCTATGCTCGGCCATGAACGCCGCTATGGGTGTCGCCAGATGACCGATACCCATTCCCAGCGGCGCAGCCAGTTTTATGCGACCCGACAAATCGCATTGGGAGTCGGACACCATCTGCTCGGCATCGCTTAAATCTGATAAGAGATTGATAGCACGTTGATAAAAGTGCTGCCCTGCATCCGTTAACGATAACTTTCGGGTGGTTCGCTGCATGAGCTGTACACCCAGGCGTTTCTCCAGCTCGCTAACTCGCCGACTC
>JAOUJX010000355.1 GCA_029882955.1 Gammaproteobacteria bacterium | reverse complement strand
CCGAGAAAGGGTTTATCAGATGTGGCGCGCATAGGTCTTCTTAACTTGTAGTGTGTTTTTAAGTAAAAAAAAGCACCGAGCCAGTCGGTGCCTTTTATGCCAGAGCCGGATGGATCAGGCTTCGAATTTACCGCCTTCCGCTTCACATTCGGATTTGGTTTTCTTTACCCAGCCATGTCCTGCACAGGAGTTTTGTCCTGCACAGCTAGTGGTTGCTGTAGCGCAGGCGCTGGTGCCTTTGCAGGAATTGACATTAAAGCATTTACCGGACTTCTCGCCGGCGACTGCGCCGGAAACGGGTGCTACTGCGAACATGGTGGCTGCCGCTGCTGCTAATGCGACCCCTGAAACTTTTTTAGCTGTATTCATAAACTCTTCCTCAAGTTCTGGTTGATTAGAAATCAGCAATCAATTACTGATTACTCGAGCTTAGAGGAGGCTGTTGGTCCTAAGTTCAGATAAATACGGCTTGAATAAGTAACAGGTTTATAACAATTTTATAACGTTGCTGGATTTCCCGGGTGTATTACCCCGGTATCTTAATAATGAGTACATCATTACGTTGTATTAACTCCATATGCCTGAGTATATTCATGCCGAGTAGAATCTCGTTTCCGCGTATGCCTGGATTGAGGCTGGCTTTTACGTCCTGAAACAGAATATCGCCCATTTTTAGTTCTCTAAGGCGAGTCAAATAAGCCGTTGCCTGTCCATTCGCGGTCGATACTGAAACAGCGGGCCCTGCCTCCAGACCCAGGTAATCCTTCAAACCCGCGGGTATAGCGGTGGTTGTGGCGCCGGTATCGACCAGGAAAGTAACTGTTTTACCGTTGATTTCACCATTAAACAAATAGTGGCCATAGGGATTGGGCTGCAGCACTATTTCCTGAAAATTGGCATTTTCGTTAGTGATGACAAACTGATTAGGGTTATTGCGAAAGTCGAGAATTTTAGTAAATATTAATCCCAGCAACAAAAACCCCAGAATCCAGCCGCCAAGGGTGAACATCATGCCGAGTTTTTTAGTAGAATGTTCCATAGAGTCTTAAGTGTAGTCGCTTATTTCGTTTTCAATTTACCGGTTAGATCTTTATGTCAGGAAACAGCTTCGGCAAGTCGTTTGTCGTTACTTCATTTGGCGAAAGCCATGGTCCTGCTATTGGCTGTATTGTCGATGGCTGTCCCCCGGGGATGAGTCTTTGCGAAGCCGATTTGCAAGAGGATCTGGACCGTCGTAAACCCGGTACTTCGCGTCATACCACGCAACGCCGCGAAGACGACGCGGTGCAGATTTTATCCGGTGTATTCGAAGGTAAAACAACAGGCACTCCCATCGCGCTTTTGATTCACAACAAAGACCAGAGATCGAAAGATTATGGCGATATCATGAGCCAGTTTCGTCCCGGTCATGCGGATTATACCTATACTCAAAAATATGGTTTTCGGGATTATCGTGGTGGCGGTCGCTCATCGGCTCGAGAGACCGCTATGCGTGTCGCCGCCGGTGGCATCGCGAAAAAGTATCTGGCCACACAATGCGGGATTCAGATCCGTGGCTATCTCGCGCAACTGGGTCCTTTAAAGCCCGATAATTTCGACTGGGAACAGGTCAACCAGAATGCTTTTTTCAGTCCCGATGCAGCGTTAGTACCCGAACTGGAAAAGTATATGGACGCACTACGCAAAGAAGGCGAATCGATTGGTGCCAGAATTTCGGTGGTTGCGACGGGTGTTCCTGTCGGTCTGGGTGAGCCGATCTTCGATCGAGTCGATGCCGATATTGCGCATGCGATGATGAGTATCAATGCCGTTAAAGGCGTCGAAATTGGTGCTGGCTTCGATTGCGTCGAACAAAAAGGTACCGAGCATCGTGATGAAATAACTCCGCAAGGGTTTCTTTCAAATCATGCCGGGGGTACTTTGGGTGGCATTACCTCGGGTCAGGATCTGCTAGTCAGCATGGCTCTAAAACCCACGTCCAGCCTGCATTTACCGGGCAAAACTGTCGATATCAACGGGCAGCCGGTCGAAATCAGAACTAAAGGTCGGCACGATCCCTGCGTGGGAATACGGGCTACGCCGATTGCCGAGGCGATGCTGGCACTGGTGTTAATGGATCATTATCTGCGCCATCGGGGCCAGAATGCCGATGTGGCATGCGAGACGCCGGTCATTCCAGCGAGTCATGATGAATAGGCCGGATCAGGCAGCATCGAGGGTTTCTTTAATTGACTTATAAATGAGTCGTGAGTGCTGAATTTTCTTCGCCTCGCTTGAAGCATGCTGGTAATTGCGCCATAGCTGCCGTAGCTTTTGTCGATCGGCCTGGGCCTGCTCCTGAAGAAACGATTCTATCGCATCATTACCCTGCTCAAGAATTTGATCGCGCCAGCGTTCAGCCTGATGGTGTCTCTGTATCTGGATCAGGCTGGTTTTATCGAACTGCTCGATGGCTGCAACAATGCTGTCGGTATCGCGGGCGCGTAACAGCTTCGCCAGGAACAGTAAGTGTCGCTTCAGAGCTGAGCGTTTATTTTGTATTTTGTGTGCCAGCGCAATAGCTTCGAGTACGGGGTCGTCGAGATTCAAGCGAGCGAGCTGGTCAGGTTTTAACTCGACAAGTCTTTTACCGAGTTTGAGGATGTCCTGGCTTTCGCGTTTGAGCTGGGACTTACTGATGATCTCGATGTCGTCCGACTCATCAAAGTTGGCGTCGTTTTCCATAAGCGGATAGGATAAAATTAAGTGATGACAAATAAAAACTCAGATATTTTAGCATTTCCCGACCGGGAATCATTGAAAAACATCGTCGCCGATACATTAAAAATGGCAAGGGATAAAGGAGCCACGCAAGCCGAGGCCGGGTTGTCGGTATCGCAGGGCTTATCGGTAGCGACACGCATGCGGGCGGTGGAGACAATTGAGCACCAGCAGGATAACGGTTTGGGCATTAGTGTTTATTTTGGACAACACAAGGGCAGTGCCAATACCTCAAACCTGGATCCCGAGGCGATCCGTAAGACGGTCGAAGCCGCCTGCAATATTGCTAAATATACTTCTGAAGATCCCTGTGCCGGGCTTGCTGATGCCGAACTGATGGCAACCGAAATAAAGGAGCTGGATTTATTTCATCCCTGGGCGATTACCCCCGATGCTGTCATCGAGCTGGCGCTCGAATGCGAAGCAGCAGCACTGGATTACGATCCGCGCATCGTCAACTCAGATGGCGCTTCAGTCGATATGAATGCCGGTATCTCGGTATATGGCAATACTCACGGATTTTTGCAGGCGCAACAAAAAACACGCCACAGTATCAGCTGCTCGGTGGTGGGCGAATCGGATGGCAATATGCAGCGCGACTACTGGTACGATATTAGTCGTAATGCCGATTATCTTGAGGCTGCTCGTGATGTCGGAGTAAAAGCTGCCGAGCGCACCGTAAAGCGCCTTGATGCTCAGAAGATAAAAACCCAGAAATCGCCAGTATTACTGGTACCAGATCTGGCCCGCGGACTGATTAGTCATTTCACTTCGGCGATAAGCGGCTCGGCTCAGTATCGCAAGGCCAGTTTTCTGCTCGATGCGGTCGATACTCAGGTTTTCCCCGGTTTCTTACAGCTGGTCGAGCATCCTTTCGAACTACAGGCGCTGGGTTCTGCCAACTATGATGCCGAGGGCGTTGCATTAAAGGAAGGGGCGCTGGTAAGTGATGGCGTGATTCTGAATTACCTGCTCGATAGCTACGCTGCACGTAAGCTTTCGTTACAGTCCACCGGTCATGCCAGCGGCGTGCATAATCTGGCGGTGAGCAATACGGGCAAAACGTTTGTTGAATGTCTCAAAACCATGCACAAGGGTTTGCTGGTCACCGAACTGATGGGGCATGGCGTAAATAATGTGACTGGTGACTATTCACGCGGAGCTGCGGGTTTCTGGGTTGAAAACGGCGAGATCCAGTATCCGGTCGAGGAAATCACGATTGCCGCTAACTTACGCGATATGTTTATGGGAATCGTCGAGGTCGGTACCGATGTGGATCGGCGTGGCAATATATGTACCGGTTCGATTCTGATCGATAATATGATGATTGGTGGCACTGATTAATATGCCCGGGAGGCTGGTCCGGTATTTCCTGTGTCTGCTGCTGATATTCCTGATACCCGTAGCACCTGCCGAGG
>JAOUJX010000354.1 GCA_029882955.1 Gammaproteobacteria bacterium | reverse complement strand
TGGTAATGCCGGGTGATAACGTGAAGATGGAAGTCACGCTAATCGCACCAATCGCAATGGATGATGGACTACGTTTCGCAATCCGTGAAGGCGGCCGTACCGTTGGTGCTGGCGTCGTAGCAAAAATAATTGAGTAACAATCATGGCAACTAATCAAAATATCCGTATCCGCCTGAAAGCTTTCGATCATCGTTTAATCGACCGCTCGGCAGCCGAGATCGTAGAAACTGCGAAACGTACTGGCGCGCGCGTCAAAGGGCCTATCCCTTTACCGACCCGTAAAGAGCGTTTCACTATTCTTATTTCACCGCACGTGAATAAGGACGCGCGGGATCAGTATGAGATCAGAACGCACAAGCGTTTGATGGATATTGTAGACCCGACAGACAAGACGGTTGATGCTTTAATGAAGCTCGATCTTGCTGCCGGTGTTGATGTGCAAATTAAGCTTAACTAATCAGATTTATTCTGTTATAGTGCGCGCCCTCGCGGCCTGATACAGAGTTTTTGTACCAGGCCGCGAACTCGAAAGCAGGTAGTTAACCGGTTTTTTGTTAACAGGCTGCTAATTGCCGTGAAAGGAGTCATGGTCGGTTAAAGAGGCAAACAAGCCTTTGAAAACCAAAGAAATTCATAGAATGCCTATGTTTTTCGTCATTTGAAAATTCGGGGACGAATTAATCAAATGCAACAGCTGAATTTTTTTAATTTTGAGGTTTCATAATGTCTCTCGGTTTAGTAGGACGTAAAGTCGGCATGACCCGGGTCTTTTCTGATGAGGGCGTGTCAACGCCAGTTACCGTCATCGAAGTAGAGCCCAACCGCGTTTCGCAGATTAAAACTGTCGAAACAGACGGCTACGTCGCTGTGCAGGTTGTGACAGGTACGCGTCGTGCTAGTCGTGTCACCAAGCCTCTGGCGGGTCACTATCGTAAGGCTGGTGTTGAAGCCGGTCGTGGTGCCTGGGAGTTTCGCGTCGATTCGATCGACGGGCTCGAGCTCGGTGGCGAAATCAAAGTTGACCTGTTTGAGCAGGGTCAAATTGTAGATGTTTCAGGTGTTAGCAAAGGTAAGGGATTTCAGGGTGGTGTAAAACGCCACAATTTTAGAATGCAGGATGCAACGCATGGTAATTCAATCTCGCACCGTTCGAATGGTTCTATTGGTCAGAACCAGACCCCTGGTCGAGTATTTAAAGGTAAAAAGATGTCAGGTCACATGGGTGCAGCCAATTGTAGTACTCAAAATTTGGAAATCGTCCGAATCGATACCGAGCGTAACCTGGTGTTGATCAAAGGTGCGGTACCGGGTGCGAAGTGTGGTGATGTCATTATTCGTCCTGCGACTAAGAAATAAGCCCTAATAATTTAGAGATGCGAAATAAGAGATAAGTTGAGATGGATATAGCAATTCATAATTCAAAGAAAAAAGTGTCGGTATCCGATGATGCTTTTGGCGCCAACTTCAATGAGGCTTTGATTCATCAGCTCGTTACCTCTTATATGAGTGGTGCGCGTGCTGGCACTCGAGCCCAGAAGAATCGGTCTGCAGTTAGTGGTGGCGGTGCCAAACCATGGCGTCAGAAGGGTACCGGTCGTGCTCGAGCTGGAACTATCCGTAGCCCGCTGTGGCGTTCGGGTGGTGTGACCTTCGCTGCGACTCCACAGGATCACAGTAAGAAGTTGAATAAAAAAATGTACCGTGTTGGTATGCGCAGCCTCGTATCGGAATTGGTGAGAAGCGAGCGTTTGCTGGTAATAGAGGCGCTTGGTGTTTCCGAGCCGAAAACCAAAATTATGCAGGCGAAACTGGAAGAGCTGGGTGTTAAAAACGCCTTAATTCTGACTGATGGTCTGGATTCAGCGGTTTATCTGGCGGCCAGAAATATTCCTCACATTCAGGTTATGGATATTGCAATCGTTGATCCCGTTAGCCTGGTGAAACAAGAATACGTCGTCATAGAAGAGGCTGCGTTGAAAAAGCTCGAGGAGCGTTTGGTATGAACGAAGAAAGAATTTTTCAGGTTCTACTCGCGCCGCATATTTCCGAGAAGGCAGCAGTGCTTGGCGACTCGGCAAATCAGGCGGTATTTAGAGTGGCGACTACCGCTAAGAAAGGCGAAATCAAAACCGCTGTGGAACAGCTCTTTAATGTAAAGGTTGCTGATGTTCGTACGGTTAATGTTAATGGTAAAAGTAAGCGTATGGGAATGCGTCACGGCCGTCGAAAGGACTGGAAAAAGGCATATGTTTCACTCGAACAGGGTCACGAAATCGACCTTGCATCTATAGGCGCGTAAATCATGGCACTGATAAAAGCAAAACCGACTTCTCCCGGCCGCCGCTTTGTTGTTTCGGTCAAGACCCCGGGTTTGTATAAGGGTAAGCCGTTCGCAGGGCTGATTGAAAAGAAGTCCAAGTCCGGTGGTCGTAATAACGCGGGACGTATTACCACGCGTCACGTTGGTGGTGGTCATAAGCAGCGCTATCGTGTTATCGATTTCAAGCGTAACAAAGATGGTATTAATGCGGTAGTTGAGCGCGTTGAATATGATCCAAATCGCAGTGCTCATATCGCTCTGCTGAAATACGCAGATGGTGAGCGTCGATACATTATCGCGCCCAAAGGTGTTGTCGAAGGTGCTGTTGTTCGTTCTGGTGATGATGCGGGTATTAAGGTGGGTAACTGCCTGCCATTGCGTAATATTCCGGTTGGCTCGGTCGTTCACTGTATCGAATTAAAGCCTGGCAAAGGCGCTCAAATAGCGCGTTCTGCTGGTACGTCGGCGCAATATGTGGCGCGAGATGGTGGTTATGCCACCATTCGATTGCGCTCTGGCGAGATGCGTAAGGTTTTATCTGAATGTCGCGCAGTCATAGGTGAGGTCAGTAACGGCGAGCACAGTTTGCGTTCGTTGGGTAAGGCCGGCGCATCACGCTGGCGTGGTGTGCGTCCGACAGTTCGTGGTGTGGCCATGAACCCGGTTGATCACCCGCATGGTGGTGGTGAGGGTCGTACCTCGGGTGGTCGTCATCCGGTATCGCCCTGGGGTACACCAGCCAAAGGATTTAAAACACGTTCTAATAAGCGCACCGATAAGCTGATCGTGCGTCGCCGGAATAAGAGGTAATTATTAATGCCACGTTCATTACGTAAAGGCCCGTTCATCGATCAGCATTTGTTTAAGAAAGTGCTCGACGCGGTTGAAACAAATAACAAGCGCCCGATCAAAACCTGGTCGCGACGCTCGATGGTTGTCCCTGAAATGGTGGGGCTGACTATTGCGATTCATAACGGGCGTCAGCATGTGCCGGTATTGATCAATGAAAATATGGTCGGGCACAAGTTGGGTGAGTTTTCACTGACCCGGACTTACCGTGGTCATATCGTTGATAAGAAAGCGAAGAAAAGGTAAGAGTTATGCAAACCAGTGCAAAACAACGTCATGCGCGTATTTCGGCCCAGAAGTGTCGATTGGTCGCTGATCAGGTGAGAGGTCTGCCGGTAGACAAGGCTATAACCTTGTTAAACTTCAGTAATAAGAAGGCTGCCGTCCTTGTGCGTAAGGTGCTTGAGTCGGCTATAGCTAACGCTGAGCACAACGATGGTGCAGACATCGACGAACTAAAAGTTTCAGCGATCTTTGTTGATCAAGGCCCTAGCATGAAGCGTATGCGCGCTCGTGCCAAAGGACGCGGTAACCGAATTTTAAAACGCAGCAGTCACATCACCGTGACCGTCGCGGATAGTTAATAGAGGCACAGATGGGACAAAAAGTACATCCAACGGGTTTTCGTCTCGGTATAGCAACCGACTGGACCTCAAAGTGGTATGCGGATACTGCGAACTTCGCCGATTATCTGGCAGAAGATCTGAAAATCAGGGAGTTTCTGAAAAAGAAGCTGGCCCAGGCAGCCGTCAGCCGGATCCAGATCTCGCGTCCAGCGAAGTCTGTAGCGGTTACTATCCATACTGCACGTCCGGGTATAATTATCGGCAAGAAGGGCGAGGACATCGAAAAGCTTCGCGTCGAAGTTGCGTCACTGGTTTCTGTCCATATTAATAATGTCAAAATTAATATTGAAGAAATTCGTAAGCCAGAACTTGATGCTCAACTAGTCGCAGAGGGTATAGCATCGCAGCTCGAGCGCCGGGTTATGTTTCGTCGTGCCATGCGCCGT
>JAOUJX010000353.1 GCA_029882955.1 Gammaproteobacteria bacterium | reverse complement strand
GCTAGTGCCAGGTCCTGCTGCGAAGTCAACGGCGTGGTTGACTCGATGCGCAATTTACCCGGAGCGGGCTTACGGTGGTAATCAAGAGCCTGCTGGCGATAATCGTCGGTCATAAAGGTACTTCGTTGGTATCAGATAGATAAAGATTATAGCGGATATTATTTTAGATTATTCAACGTTATAGTTATGATTATATTTCTAATCTGGAAAACTAAATGATGAATATCATCGAGAACTTTCTCTCCGAGTTTGAACTTCAGCAGGTAAGCAGTATTTTGTCTACCGTTGATTTTCAGGACGGGAAAATCAGCGCCGGTTTAACTGCGCGTTCGATTAAAAATAATGCTGAAGCTCCCGTTAACACACCTCAAATGACAGAACTCAACGAGATTGTCATGGGCAAACTCGTACGTGAACCCGAATACCGTGCTATTTGCTGGCCAAAACGAATTGCAGCTCCGATCTATGCTCGATATGAGCCAGGAATGGAATACGGAGAGCATGTCGATGACCCGGTAATGGGTGGAAGCTCGATGTATCGCTCCGATATTTCACTGACTATATTTTTATCCGCTGCGGATAGTTACGAAGGCGGTGAATTAATCATCAGCCATGACTTCGGTAAACAAAAAATTAAACTCGATGCTGGATCGGTTGTTTTTTATCCTTCGAGCAGTTTACATTCTGTAGCACCAGTAACTTCGGGCACTCGTGATGTCGCGGTTAGCTGGATACAAAGTACGATAAGGGATGCCGATAAACGCAGCCTGCTTTACGAGCTAAATCAGGCACGCGAGATTTTAATTAAAGAGCAACCCGGCAGTCCGGCCTGTACCAGGGTATGTAATAGCTTTAATAACCTGGTTCGCCAATGGGTCGAAATTTAGCGTTTCGAACCCTTTTCATCATGCGCCATATCAACCAGTTCCATGGCTTTATCTCTGAATGATTCTTTATAGCCGTCTAGCAAGTGTCCTTTTTCCGGCGCGAAATAATCTTTCATATCGACGCCGTTTTCCTGTTCATAAGCGATAAATTTCTTTTGCATCGCGATGAGTTCTGCAATTTTCTCTTTCTTGTCGGTCATTTCAATTCTCGTGCCTGAATTATAATAAAATATAGTAGAGTTGGATGTATTGGTCACTATCGCAATAGTAATAGTGCCCTAACTACTAATAGCCACCTTTTCGACGACTCTCCGGCAGACCGGCAATGCGCCCACCCTGTTTACTGGGGTCACCGGGGAATAAATCATACAGGTCTTTGGACTTGATTTTTTCACCCCACTTATCACTCATTTCCTTAACCATGGTTCGAGTATTGGGTTGATTACCGGCATTGTTAATAAATTCGTCACGCAGGTAATGGATAACATCCCAATGACGCTGGCTGAGTTCCAGGCTATCAGCGCTTGCGATTGTCCCGGCTAGCCCGTCGGACCAGTCGTCAATGTTAATCAGGTATCCGTTATCAGTGGTTTCGATGACTTTACCTTCAAATTCAATGGTCATTATTCGACTCCTTAAAAATACTTGTTAAACATCCGATATTTTCCTCAACTGGGCTTCACAGCGTCTATACCCTTATGGGGGAGGAAGATACCTATTCCCATTAGCATTTTATTGCCAATTCCGCATTGCTGAAGATGCAGGGAATCGTCAATACTCAAGCCAGAAAGCATGAGCTTGCGGGTACAAATTTCGCCGCTATTGCTGCTATGCCTGATAACTAATCCGCTCATCATTTTTTTTACTTTAATATTTCTAGCCTGCAATACTGTCAACATGCGTTCGATAAACGCATCATCCCGTTCGTTTTCGCCAGTATCCACGTAACGGGAAAAAATAGTGGTGAGTTTGCTTAGTGGCCTTATTTTATATTCACCCACCTGTAAAGCGTATCCACCGACATCGAGCTTCTTGCCAACCAGGTTTTGACAATCCGGGAGTCGATGCGCCGACATACGTAATACCAGCCGGGTACGACGCGAAGGCAGTAAGACATCGTCTTTACTGTCTGGTCGTTGCCAGCCGTGCGATGACTCCGCGACATGAATCTGATGGATTGCAGCCTGCGGTTCTTCGGCTATCCAGGGTAGCTGCTGTCTAATCGAATCAGATAATAGCCTACCGTGATCTATTGGCAGCCTTTTACATTGAATCGCGAATAACAGGTCAACGACATCGTCTGAGACCTGGATCAAATCAGGATCGTCATCGCTTTCTTCCCAGTACATAGCGTTTACCTCACCGAGGTGAATACAGCTTCGAGTCGATCTTCCCAATTCGACGGTGTATCGGGGAATGGTGGTTTGACATCCATACGAAAAAACAGCTCGCCTTCTCTGGCTAATATAATCAGTGCATCTTTGAGGTCCTCGAAAGATTCGAGGTCAGGGTTTTGAATCAATATTTCGCTAAGATATAGCATATAAAGCCTCAGTTCGGGCGAATTGGATTGTAGTAACGTGCTCGAATATAAACACGCTGGTTCCCTGCGTCATCTTCGTAAGCATTACGACGATGAAGGGTGTTGTTACTGATCACGCCTTGTCCGGCTTGCAGTCTATAATCGACACGCCAGATTGAAGCCTGTTCCAGTAAATCGTTCAGAAAAGCTAATGCTTCGCGGGTGAGAGCATCATCTCGCCATATGATATGGCGTTTACGCTGGCTATATCGCATTTCCAGTCGGGAAAAATCTTCGGATACCTGAAAAACAGAGCTTGCGGTTTCTTCCCGAAGAGACTTTTCGTTCACTATATTAGCCGGGATTCGCATAACTTCCGGGTGACTTAAAGCCTCTATGAACTCAGGATTTTCCTGGCGCAACAATATATAGACTATTTCCGGATCGATAAAACTATTCTCTCCTCCACGACTCGCAGCCTGCTGGCAATGTAACCAGATTGCTCGAACTCTTTGATGATAAGGGTTGTAATAACCATCCGTATGCCAGTTTAAAGGTTTATTACTATAAGGTATGTATCTCTTACGTTGATCATTCCCGGTTACATCCTGACTGGTATCGGTAATCAGGGAGACCAGGTCTTCCGTCACGCATAAATGCGCATCGAGGGTTATTAACCCAAGTTGCCCGGCCAGGGTGTTAATATGTTCCGGTTCAAACCTGTGGTTGTCTGTGAGTTGATAAATAACCAGATTGTAATCTTCAACTCGCTGACGCAGCGTCCTGAGCTGGGCGTTACTAAAGCCCTGCTCAAGATTAATTTCAAGTGGTTCTAACAGGCGATGTTTAGCTTCTGTAGAATATAAAGATAGCTTGTGCCGGGCCCAGATATCGAAATCGGACGAACAGGAAATACTTAGAGGTTGCATTAATCTCAATTTACACATTAAATGCGGGTTGTAAAGCTAACCATTCAGTCTGGTTTCATAGTATATCCCCATCGGGGTAAAACCCTATTATCCTGCCCTCCCATCGGATGAATGGCGCCACTAGTAGACAACAACTAAGCTGTGTATATTGTTGAAAAATAGTAATAATTCTTGTTTTTTGTAGGGTTATTCCATGCAAAATAAGTGTTAACCAAGGAGACGCTTAATGTCCAAACACGATACCCCAATGCTAGACGAGCTCGAAAACGGCCCCTGGCCCAGTTTTATTTCTGGCATCAAGCGCCTGCGAGACGATCATTCAGACGAGCGAATTAATGGCGTAGCCAATAGTTTGCTAGGGCAGCTTGAGCATTCTTACGAAACACGTAAAGGTTACTGGAAAGGCGGTACGGTTTCAGTATACGGCTACGGCGCGGGCATTATTCCAAGATTCTCTGAGGTCGCCGACGCGTTCCCAGAGTCAAAAGAATTTCATACACTAAGAGTACAGCCACCTTCAGGCAACCATTACACCACCGATTCTTTACGCCAGTTAGCCGATAGCTGGGAAAAGCACGGTTCCGGACTGGTTACTTTTCATGGGCAAACCGGCAATATCATGTTCATTGGTACAACGACCGATGGTACCCAGGGTTTCTTCGACGAAATTAATGAATACGGTTTCGACCTTGGTGGTGCCGGTCCCGATGTTCGTACTTCGATTTCCTGCATTGGTGCGGCCCGCTGCGAGCAATCATGCCTCGACGAGCAAAACATTCAGCGTACCGTGATCAACAACTTCACCGACGATGTTCATCGGCCAGCCCTGCCTTACAAATTTAAGTTTAA